>JBEKFU010000032.1:0-20343 GCA_050013155.1 Thermacetogeniaceae bacterium
TTGGGTACTCTCCGTTAACATAGTAGTTGTGCGCAACCTGCATGTAACGAAGACCTCTTGCTTTAACAATGCGTATGTACATGCTGGATCTTTAATCCATCATATCGCGGTTGAAGAAGCTAATACTCCTCATTAATGCCTCGGGCTCATGTCCGGGGCGTTTTACCTTTCACTTGCAGCTATGGTATATTTAGCATAGAAGGAATCATGATTCTTTCCTCGTCTGTTTCGGCAGCCACATTTCGCGGCCTGAGTCCCCGGGTTTCCCTTATTCTGTCCAGCCCTTCCCTGCCCTACGATCTCATCAGTTCCATCATGTGAATTCTGGCCGATACCCGGACGAATAGTGTCCGATATTTCCGGACATCGACGACAAAACCCTGGCGCTTCTAAATGGCGTCCTGGATGGTGACGAAAAGGCGGCAGTCGCCGCATTAGTGGAAGGCCATTTCTATAGCTTCGTGGAGGATTATACGGTGATATTCCTAGAGATTTACACCCTAATAGAAAATGCATTCTCCTTGTAGTAAAAAAATTAATTCAAATGCTCATTTATAGAAGGAGATTTCTAAACCAAGGGAGAATATGGGCATGAGAATAATTATTAACAAGGAGTATGCGGTCAGTTATGGGGATAGAAGAAATCCGTTCTGTAATTGCCAGTATCTACATTATTGCATTGGCCTTAACTCGGGTTCTTCCATACCCCTGGGATTGCTATGCTGCTGTTATATTGGTCCTGGCAGGTATATTAGGTATTGTTCATGAGTATAATCACAAAAAGAGGCTTGACAAAAAGATGTCCAAGAGCCGACTATTCGATATACTAAATGACGTTCGACATTCTGTTAAAAACGCCCGAGAGAGTAACACAAAAACCTTAAGAATTGCTATAATGAAAATGGGAGAGAATCGGTTGCAGGTTGTTCAAGAACTTGGAACGCCTAATGGCTTCGATTGCGGTGTTGCTTTCGCTATTGGAGAAGGAATCTGTGGAAAGTGTGCAGAAGAATCTTCAGAGTCGGCTTGGGGAAATTATAGCGAAGTGTTTCGTGAAACATACGAAGAGACGTGCCAGGCAAATGGAGGAAAACCTCCTTGGAACCTAACGAGGGAACAATGGGAATATAGTAAAGATTATGCAAATGGCTTATGTATAGCTATTTATGATCGCAGAGATAATGATAAATTGATTGCGATGATTCTACTTGAGGATAAGATTGCTTTAGAAGATTCAAAGCTCAATGACGATTGCCTTATAGAAAAAGTAATTGAAGATTTGTATCCTCTTGCCGAAATAATTATGGAGCATCTATAGATTAACTCACCAAATCAAGTCAATACTAATTAGAAAGGAGAACGTGTTATGGTTAATCCCGAGAATTGGAATGAGGTTGAACCCGGTTTATTTTTGAGGAAAAAGGATCATGCGCTTAAAAAAGGCAATAAGACAAAAGAGGAAGTAGTAAAAAAACTACAACAGCATTCAGGTGCATGGAAGTATTATGGTGATGATCGCATTACAAAAGACTAATGTAGGTTTATATTTAGACTTGCAAGAGACAATTGCCATAGGTCTTAATTGGGTTACGTTTCTTTAAGAAGACAGGAGTCCATTGAGGCAGAAAAGGCAGCATTAGAGAAGCAACGCCCCGGCAACTGACCGGGGGCTTTTTTATGCACGGTGTCAAAATTGCAGCATCGTCTGCATCATCCGGGCATTGGTGATCGATTGGCCTTTGTAGTGGTTGTTGAACGTCACGAAGATGCGATCCGCTCCCTGGGCCAGGCTATGAATGCGAGGGACCAATTCTTCCAGTTCGGGTTCCTGATAAAGGTAGTCGTAGCGTTCGTAGGCCTGCTCGTGTTGCCACCAGTGTCCGGCGTTGTGCCCGTGAAAGCGGACGTAGCTGAAGTTGGTGGTCAGCGCTGTGGAACCGCCCACCAGCCCCTTTAGCCCGGGCTCGTCCACTGCCACGTAGGCCATGTTCAGACTTTTCAAGAACTCCCACACCGCCTCATTCTCCCAGCCGGCATGCCGGAACTCGGCGGCCAGCGGCAGATCCCCCAGCATTTCTCCCAGCCTGGCAAGGTAACTGCGGTTCTCCGGGCAACACCTAAACGAGTATGGGAACTGCAGCAGCACGGCACCTAGCTTGCCCGCCTCGATCAGCGGCACCAGGGAAAACCTGAACTTCCCGGCATCAACTGCCACACCGCCCTGGCGCTCATGGGTCAGGGACTTGTAAGCCTTGACAGTGAACACAAACTCCGGCGGGGTCCTCTCCGCCAGCCGGGCGATGGCCTGCTGACTGGGCAAGGCATAATAGGTGGAGTTGACCTCGGTATATCGGAATTCCCGGGCGTAGTATTCCAGCATGTCGCCGCGCTTCAACTGCAGCGGGTAAAAGGCGCCGTGCCAGTCGTCGTAGGAGTATCCGGATGTGCCCACCAGGAACTCTGCCAAAGTCCAACCTCCCGATCATGCCTTCTATGTTTATCCATAGTATCGCACAAGTGGATAGAGAACAATGGATGCTTGCGTCTCGTAGTTGGCACCGACTATCTTTTTTGCATGCGGGGGGATCTGGATGGGTTACTGCCCCAGTGATGAGAGATTGACGCATATCGAGAATGTGGTTGCCATGCTTCGGGCCGATCTTGATAGACGTATGGACAGAGCAGGCGATATAATGGAGCAAATAACAACTCGTGCATATAGGCAGGCGTTGATCACACTGGATGAGTTGCGCAAATTCCAGAGGATGTCTATGGTAACCTTGCGAAATGCCAGTGTACCTCTAATCAAGATCGAATTGCACCGGTTGGGCGAGGATGAGGGCCAGGATACAATGCGAAAATATCTTTAGGGTGTGATCGAGGAGACTGCTTTAAAAGGACAATCCGGCGCTGGCAGAACGTTTGATTAACATGATAAAAAGACACAAGGGTTTGCCAATTGCTATGCAGTTCCTGGTCACAGCCCAGGCCGCCATACGCGCCAAAGAAGAGAGAGACGTCTAGCGCTTCTCCCGCTAATGCTCCTCACTTCATGATACGAGAGAGCGATAAGCCGCTGAGGATTTCAGCGGCTTATTTTTTTAAAGTCAGGGGCACTGCCATTGACTAAGGCAGTTGACCTGGGGTAGACTGATGAATAATAGGCGCATTCTGTGAAACGATGGCAAGATCGAAGGTAGTCATCGCGGTTATACAGGTGCCGGTAGGCCGAACTGGCATGACGAGCCGGCCACAAAATATAATATTCAACAGGGGTGCCGCAAGGCTGAGATTAGACCCTTAGAACCTGATCTGGGTAATACCAGCGGAGGGAGGTTGGAATTGATGTTTACAGCATCAGTGCACGCTCCCTTTGCGGAGTGTGTTTTTAATTTTACAGGTATGACGATGATTCAGATCAACGGCAAGTCAGTGGATTCTAAAGTCAACACTATGAAGGAGGGATAATCTGACATGAATGATCACACTCAGATGGAAGCGGCGCGGCACGGGATCATTACTGAGGAGATGAAAGCTGTTGCCAGTGAAGAAAAGCTGGGCCTCGAGGCGTTGCGGGATCTGGTGGCCCGGGGGTTGGTGGTAATACCTGCTAACAAGAACCACAGATCTCTCAGGCCCTGCGGTATCGGCCAGGGGCTTAAAACCAAGATCAACGTCAACCTTGGCGTATCCAAGGACTGCTGCAATATCGAAGCGGAACTGGAAAAGGTGCGTATGGCGATAGAACTGCAGACTGATGCCATCATGGACCTGAGTTGCTATGGTAAGACAGAGGAATTCAGGCGGAAGCTGGTGGAGATATCCCCGGCGGTCATAGGCACGGTGCCGGTATACGACGCTATAGGCTTCTACGACAAGGAGCTTCAAGAGATAACCGCCAAGGAGTTTCTAGATGTAGTGGAAAAACACGCCCGGGACGGGGTGGACTTCATGACCATTCACGCCGGGATCAACCGGGAAACTGCCGCCAGGTTCAAGCAAAACCCGCGGCTGACCAACATCGTCTCCAGGGGAGGCTCCCTGATCTTTACCTGGATGGAACTGAACCATCGGGAAAACCCGTTTTATGAGTATTATGACGAACTGTTGGATATCTGCAGGAGCTATGACGTGACCATCAGCATCGGTGACGCCTGTCGCCCCGGCAGTCTTAAGGACGCTACGGACGCCTCCCAGATCCAGGAGTTGATCGTCATGGGCGAACTGACCAGGAAGGCCTGGGAAAGGGATGTCCAGGTAATAATCGAGGGCCCCGGTCATGTGCCCCTGAACGAGATCATACCGAACATGGTCCTGGCGAAGAAGTTATGCCACGGCGCCCCATTTTACGTGCTGGGTCCGCTGGTCACCGATATCGCGCCTGGCTACGACCATATCACCAGTGCTATCGGCGGGGCTATCGCCGCTGCCAATGGAGCCGATTTCCTCTGCTACGTCACCCCGGCGGAGCACCTGCGCCTACCAACCCTGGATGACGTGAGGGAGGGAATCGTCGCCGTCCGCATCGCTGCCCATGCTGCGGATATAGCCAGGGGTGTGCCCGGGGCGCGCCGGTGGGACGATGAGATGAGCGAGGCCAGGCGCAAACTGGACTGGGAGAGGATGTGCGACCTGGCCGTGGACCCGGAAAAGGCCAGGCGTTACCGGGCTGAATCCCAGCCTGAAGGGGATACCTGCACCATGTGCGGCAAGATGTGCGCCGTGCGCAATATGAACAAGATTTTAGGCGTGGCGGACCCGATGTGATGCATCGAACATCGAGAAGGTTCGAATATCGAACCTCGAGAAAGGAGGAGTGGCTGGTATGAAAAACCTGTTGACCATTGCTGGTTCTGATTCCTGCGGGGGGGCGGGTATTCAGGCGGACATCAAAACATTCAGCGCTCTTGGCGCCTATGGGCTCTGCGTGATCACCGCCGTGACCGCTCAGAATACCTGCGGCGTATGCAGCGTCAGGGACATGGACACGGAGATCGTCAAGGATCAGATCAACTGTCTGTTCGAAGATATCAGGATCGATGCCGTCAAGATCGGCATGGTGTCAAATATAGAAATCATCGATGTCATCAGCGAGTGCCTGAGAGATTGCCATGCACAGCACATCGTAGTGGACCCGGTGATGGTCTCCAAGAGCGGGTGTCGCCTATTGCGTCCACAAGCGGAGGCAGAACTGATTCGAATGTTATTCCCACTGGCAGAAGTAGTCACGCCCAACCTGTTTGAGGCTGGAGTGATCACGGGCGCCACCGTCGAGACTACGGACCAGATGAAGCAGGCGGCTGTAAAAATTCACGAG
Source organism: Thermacetogeniaceae bacterium (assembly GCA_050013155.1). Taxonomy (GTDB): domain Bacteria; phylum Bacillota; class DSM-12270; order Thermacetogeniales; family Thermacetogeniaceae; genus Palsa-1188. Next base: position 5,318 of record JBEKFU010000032.1, read on the forward strand.
CGAGGGGCGAGAGCCGTGGTCGTAAAGGGTGGCCACCTGTCCGGGGATGCGGTTGACGTGGTTTTCGACGGGAGGGATTTTCATTATCTGACCTCACATAGGATCGAGACCGAGAACACCCATGGGACAGGATGCACCTACTCATCGGCTATCGCAGTGTATCTGGCCAAGGGGTCACCGCTCCTGGAGGCGATCGGGCTGGCAAAGGAATACGTTACCGGCGCCATCGAGCACGCCATCGATCTTGGCCGGGGAACAGGCCCCACCGGACATTTCTACGATCTGTACCGGAAAGCGGAGGAGGGGGATGGCGAGAGACGTGCTTGACCAAATTGCTCAAGTATTAACGAACGTGAGGAAAGAGACCCCGTTGGTGCAGGCCATCACCAACTATGTCACGATCAACGACTGCGCCAACATTCTCATCTGCTTTGGCGCCTCCCCGGCCATGTGCGAGGCGGTTGACGAGGTGGAGGAGTTTGCCGGCATGATTTCGGCCCTGTATATCAATATCGGTACACTGCACGAGGAGCAGCGCAGGGCCGCCGTCCTTGCAGCCAGAAAAGCCACCGCATGCCACAAGCCGATCGTGCTCGATCCGGTGGCCTGCGGGGCGATCAGCAGGAAGATGGATGTTGTCAGGGAACTCCTTGACTGTGCCCGGATCTCGGTGATCAAAGGAAATACCGGGGAGATCAAATCCCTTGCCGGCTGTGCAGGAAAAGTGAGAGGCGTCGATTCCCTGGATGACGGCGCCGGGGCGATCGAGGCCTGCCGCGACCTAGCCGCCCGGTACCAGATAGTGGTGGCAGCCACAGGAAAAACCGATATCATCACGGACGGTAAGAGAACATGCCTGGTTGACAACGGTACGCCCCTGCTGTCGCTGATTACCGGCTCCGGCTGTATAGCCGGCGCTTTGACAGCGGCTGCGGCGGCGGTGACCGATGATAGAGTCATTTCGTCTGCAGCAGCGATCATGGCTCTGGGGCTTGCCGGGGAGATGGCGGCAGAAGCGGCCGGACCGCTTCCGGGAACCTTCAGGGTCAAATTGTTTGACTCCATTTATAGTATCACGGGAAATGATATTATAAAAAGGGGGAAGGTCAGGTGGCTGTAGATTACACCCTCTACCTGGTTACTGACAGGGAAATCCTGGGCAACCGGGATTTTTTCCAGGCTATCGAGGATGCCCTCAAAGGCGGCGTGACCATCCTGCAACTCAGAGAAAAGACGGCTTCCAGCAGGGATTTTTATGTATTTGCCATGCGGATGAAGGAGCTTGCCGGCGTCTATCAAGTCCCACTGATCATTGACGACAGGCTGGACATCGCCCTGGCGGTGGACGCAGACGGGCTTCACGTGGGGCAGGAGGATCTGCCCCTGGAGGTGGCCAGAAGGGTATTGGGTCCTGGAAAAATTCTTGGCTATTCGGTCTCAACTGTTGAAGAGGCAATTTATGGGGAGAAAAACGGGGCGGACTACCTGGGCGCAGGCCCTGTCTTTTACACCGGCAGCAAGGCAGATGCTGGAAACCCCATCGGGGTCGAGGGTTTGAAACAAATAAAACTGGCCGTTTCCATCCCGGTTGTGGGTATCGGAGGGATCGCGCCCGCCAATGCCGGTGCAGTGAGAGAGGCCGGCGTTGACGGTATCTCCGTCATCTCGGCGATTCTGGGCAATCAGGATACCGGGGGAGCGGCAAAAAAGCTGGTGGAAGCATGGAGACAGCAATGAAAAAGTCAATCTTCGTCGATTTTGACGGCACTGTCACCAAGGCTGACACTTGCGCTGCTATGGTGGATGCTTTTGCCAAGGGAGACTGGGAACGGCTCAACCGGCTCTGGGAAAAGAAAGAACTGTCCACTGAAGAGTGCGCCAGCCTGACGTTTCAAATGTTCAGGGCCACTCCCGAGGATATCAAAGAACTGGTGGAATCGATCGATATCGATGAATATTTCAAGGTTTTTCTCGCTTTTTGCAGGGAACGTGGTTACAGGGTCTATGTCCTGAGCGATGGGTACGATTTCAATATCAGGACGGTTTTTGCCAAGCATGACATTGATTTACCTTATTATGCCAACAGGTTGGTGTATGAAAACGGTTTCAGGATTAAATGCCAGCATGGGAACCCCGATTGCGAAACCTGCGGTACATGTAAAACAAGGCTGATGGAGCAGTTGCGGGAGGAAGGAAGCCAGGTCGTCTACATCGGGGATGGGTATTCAGATACCTGCCCGGCGGCAAAAGCGGACGTTGTTTTTGCAAAGGGCGCCCTGTATGAGTACTGCCTGGATCAAGGGATTCCGGCTTTTCCGTTCAAGGACTTCAGTGATGTCATGCGACTATTCAAGTAGTCAGAATTCAGTAATCAGAATTCCTTCTGCCTGGCCTGAACGCCGGCTCAAGGCTCCGCCTTGGCTTCTGTGCTCCGCACTCTTCAGGCCGGGCGTAGCCCGGATGCGGAGGGGGAGGAAGGCCCGCCGGCACACCGGGAATGCGTAGTACATGCTATACCAGTAAGTCTTCAAATATTTTCGCCGGTTCTCTCATTCTGACTCCTGACTCCTGACTCCTGAGCAGTGGCCGGGATTCTTTTTTAACAGGAAGGAACTCTGCAGTGCAAAGAAGTATATATTATGAGGCGTATTTTTTCTGGGAAAATAGTGGACTATCAAGTCCAAAGGTGGTGGCATCATTGCTGATCGCGGCAATTAACGGCAGCCCCAATCATGACGGCAACACCGCCCTGCTGCTTCGGGCGGCCCTGTCGGTGGCTGGGGAGTTGGGGGCTGAGACCCGGCTGATCAATGTGGCCGAGGTGCTGGCCGATCTTGATCAGCCCTTCTGCGAGAACTGTTCGACTCCCTGCAACGCTTCCTGCGCCGAGGGCAACAAGCTGGGCGAGGCGTTCGAAATTCTCAGGCGGGTCGACGGCCTGATCATCGGCAGTCCGGTCTACTTCGGCACCCTCACCGGGCAACTGGCGGCCTTCTGGGACAAGACCAGGACGCTCCGCCGGGACAAAGCCTTGCTGAACGTGGTGGGAGGGGCGGTGACCGTGGCCCAGGCCCGCTTTGGCGGTCAGGAGACCACCCTCAAGGCGATCCATGACCTGATGCTGGTACAGGGGATGATCATCGTCGGGGACGGGCACCGGGATTTTGACTGCGGGCACCAGGGAGCCTGTGCTCAGCGGCCGTCGCGGGACGACACCAATGCCATAGACCGGACACGCATTCTGGCCCGGCGCATCGTGGAGGTGGCCGGGGCGACCCGGGATTTGAGAAGTGAGAAGTGAGATGCGGTCAGTGACGGATACTCGCTTGCGGAGGCGGTTAGAGGTTCGAAATTCGAAGGGAAGGACTAATTGTTCACGAAAACCTTAAATGGCGCTCAAAGACCTGTTGAAGAGATTTGACAATTTCGGAAGGATCCAAGTAACAAGAAAGAAATAAGGTTTCGAGGCTGACTGGCGAACTGGCAGAGTTATCCCAGTGCTAAATAAAGAATTAGCGGACAGGATAATCGAACATCGAACCTCGATAAGGGGGGTGTTGGCTTGTCTTTTCCCAATATCCGGCAAGAGATCGAAGAGCGGGAGAAGACCTACTTCTCCCGCTATGCGGCTCTGAGCGCCAATTCACGGGGGCGCCTCGTCTACGAGGAGCCCTGCCCGGTCAGGACTGACTACCAGCGCGACCGCGACCGGATTATCCATTCCAAGTCCTTTCGGCGCCTGAAGCACAAGACCCAGGTCTTCATCGCCCCGGAGGGCGACCACTACCGGACGCGGCTGACGCACACCCTGGAGGTGGCCCAGATCTCCCGGACGATTGCCCGGGCGTTGCGGCTCAACGAGGACCTGACCGAGGCGATCGCCCTGGGGCACGACCTTGGTCACACCCCCTTCGGACATGCCGGGGAGGAGGCCCTGAGCGAGGTCTACCCCGAGGGTTTCCGGCACAACGAGCAGAGCCTGCGTATCGTCGATCACCTGGAGGGGAGTGGTGAAGCTGGCGGCGGTCTCAACCTGACCTGGGAGGTGCGGGACGGCATCCTGCACCATACCGGGAAGGGCGTGCCGGGCACCCTGGAGGGACAGGTCGTCCATATTGCCGACCGCATCGCCTATATCAACCATGACATCGACGACGCCCTGCGGGCCGGGATCATCCAGGCAGGGGACCTGCCGCGGGAGAGCATTAGTTTGTTGGGTGAAGTCAATCGTTCCCGGATCAACGCCATGGTGCTGGCTATAATTGAACATAGCCAGGATCAGCCGGAGATCCGCATGGGCCGGGAGGCCCAACAGGCGACGGACGCCCTGCGCAGCTTCCTGTTCGAGCGAGTCTACATCGGCTCCCTGGCCAAGAAGGAGGAGCAGAAGGCCCGGCGCATCATCAAGATTCTCTACCATTACTATGTGCAGGACCCGTCAGCCCTCCCCGAGGACCAGAGGAAAAAGATTGCCGAGGAGGGTGTGGAGCGGTGTGTGGTGGATTATGTGGCCGGAATGACCGACCACTTTGCCATCAAGATGTTCGAGATCTATTTTCTACCCTTCTCCTGGCCCTTCCCCGAAGGAGCATGAACGAAAAGGGGTGTTGCCGATGGCGGGCCTGGTGCCTGCGGATTTCATAGAAACGGTGCGGAGCAGGACTGACATCGTCGAGATGATCGGCGAATACGTGGTGTTGAAGCGGGCCGGCCAGAACTATTTGGGGCTGTGTCCCTTCCACCAGGAGAAGACCCCCTCCTTCACGGTGTCGCCCTCCAAGCAGATTTTCTACTGTTTTGGCTGCAGCACGGGGGGGAGCGCCTTCACCTTTTTGATGAAGCGCGATCATCTGACCTTCCACGAAGCGGTGGAGGCGCTGGCACGCCGCCTTGGCCTGGAGTTGCCGGAGGAGGACCGGAACGAGTCGGCGCTCATGCGCGGCCGCCGGGAACATTTTGATCTGAATGCCCAGGTGGCCGATTACTATCATAAGATATTGACAGAGAACCAGGCCAGCGAGACAGCCCGGGCATATCTAAGGAAGCGGGGGCTGCATCCCCGGGTCTGGGATCAGTTCACCCTGGGTTTTGCTCCGGCTTCGGGCCAGGCCCTGCTGGATGCTTTCACCAAGAAGGGATTTGGAGTTCAGTCCCTGTCCACGGCAGGCTTGCTGGTCAATCGGCAGGGCGGAGTGCAGGACCGCTTCCGGGGCCGCATCATCTTCCCGATCTACGATGCCCGGGGGCGCTGCCTGGGTTTTGGCGGCAGGGCGCTGGGGGATGAACAGCCAAAGTACCTGAACTCTCCGGAGACCGGGACGTTTAGCAAGAGCCGCAATCTCTACGGCCTGAACTTTGCACTGCCGGCTATAAGGGAGCGGGGCAACGCCCTGGTGGTGGAGGGCTACATGGATTGCATCACTGCCCACCAGCATGGCTTCAGCAATGCTGTGGCCTCGCTGGGCACCGCCTTCACCCGCGACCAGGCCGGGCTGCTGGTGCGGTACACCCAGGAAGTAGTGCTCTCTTTCGATCGGGACGCCGCAGGCTCGGCGGCGTCTCTGAGGGGCGCCGAATACTTGCAGGACCTGGGGGCGCGGGTCTACGTCCTGGATTTTCCGGACGCCAAAGACCCTGATGAATTCTTGAGGGAGCAGGGCCGGGAGGCCTTCGCCGCGGTGCTGCAGGAGCGCCGGCTGCCCTACTTCGAGTTCAAGCTGGAACTCCTGCTGCAGCAGCACGACCCGGCCTCGGTCTACGGCAAGATGGAGATCGCCGGCGGTATCCTGGAGGACCTGGCGCGGCTCGACAACATCGTCGCCCGGGACGGGTACGTGCAATTGGTAGCGAGGCGTCTGGGGGTCTCCGAGGATGCAGTCCGCCAGGAATTGCTGCACTTCCTGAATAAACGGCTAAGAAAGGATAGAATTGATAAAAATAGATATAATATGGAACAGGGCAAACAGGCTTTCGCCTCACCGGGCGGCTCTGCCGCTGAGGCTGCCAGGCGCGGGCTGTTCCGGTTGATGTGCATGGACCGGAAGGTGTGGGAACGGGTGCGGCAGGAGACGGGTCTTGCTGTCTTTGAGGGCAGCCTTGGACGGCTCGTGAATACCATCGCAGAGACTGCGTGGGGCAGCCCTGCCGCTATCATCGAAGGCGCAGCCGAAAGCGACCAGGCCGAACTGGCCGGACTGCTGATGGCCGGTGACGACCAGGAGATCTCCCAGCAGCAGGAGCGGTTGGTGGCGGATTATCTGTCCGTGATCAAGCGGGAATTGCTGAGCAAGGAGATTGCTGTAAGATGTGCCGAATTGCAAGAGTATAGAAAGAATGAAGAAAAAGCAGGAATTATGGGTGTCATGGCAGAATTAGATAGACTGTATAAAGAGCTTCAGGGCCTATCAACTAATGGTTAGCCCATCGTATGACCTGTGCGCCGCATTCCCGGTGTGCAAGCGGGGGTGACGGTTATGTCGAGAGAAAGGAGGGAGACCATTGAAAGAGGAACAACTAAAGCTAGATGCCGTCAAAGACCTGATCCAGCGCGGCAAGGCGAAGGGCAATCTTACTTACCAGGAGATCATGGACACACTGCAGGGGTTTGAGTTGACCCCCGACCAGATAGACGATATTTACGAACACTTCGGATCGCTCGGCATCGAGGTGCTGCCGGAAGGGAACGATGGTCAGGCCCTCCAGAAGGAAACCGAAGCCGTCCCCCAGGAAGGGGAGGTCGAGGTCGACCTCTCCATTCCGGAAGGGATCGCCATCGACGACCCGGTGCGCATGTACCTCAAGGAGATCGGGCGCATCCTGCTGCTCACCGCCGAAGAGGAGATCCAGTTGGCCACGCGGATCGAGGACGGGGACGAGGATGCCAAGCGGCGCCTGGCCGAGGCCAACCTGCGCCTGGTGGTCAGCATTGCCAAGCGCTACGTCGGCCGCGGCATGTTGTTCCTGGACCTGATCCAGGAGGGCAACCTCGGCCTGATCAAGGCAGTAGAGAAGTTCGACTACCGCAAGGGATTCAAATTCAGCACCTATGCCACCTGGTGGATCCGCCAGGCGATCACCAGGGCGATCGCCGACCAGGCCCGCACCATCCGCATCCCTGTGCACATGGTGGAGACCATTAACAAGCTGGTCCGGGTCTCCCGGCAGTTGCTGCAGGAGCAAGGCCGTGATCCCACTCCCGAGGAGATCGCCTGGGAGATGGATATGTCCGTCGACCGGGTGCGGGAGATCATGAAGATTGCCCAGGAACCGGTGTCGCTGGAGACTCCCATCGGCGAGGAGGAGGACAGCCACCTGGGGGACTTCATCGAGGACGAGGAAGCCCTAGCGCCGGCGGAGGCCGCCTCCTTCATCCTGCTCAAGGAGCAACTGGAGGAGGTCCTGGAGACCCTGACACCCCGGGAGAAGGAAGTGCTCAGGCTACGCTTCGGGCTGGAAGACGGGAAGGCCCGCACCCTGGAAGAGGTCGGACAGCGGTTCCGGGTTACCAGGGAGCGTATCCGGCAGATCGAGGCCAAGGCCTTGCGGAAACTGCGACACCCCAGCCGCAGCAAGAAACTGAAAGACTACCTGGAATAGACCAAAGCCCCATGCCGGTAAAAAGCAGGGGGCTTTTTGGTTTGGCCATCAAGCAGGGAGGGGAGAGGCCGGCGCCTGCGGTGCGGTGGTCTATCCGGTATTTTTGATCGCTTCCCGGGCGAACTCCTGGTTTACCCACGATGACTACCCGCTCTAATGCCCCCGCTTCTTCTCCTCCGCATCCGGGCTAACGCCCGGCCTGAACGCCGGCTCAAGGCTCCGCCTTGGCTGAAAGCCTGCCGGCACACCGGGAATGCGGAGCACAGGCGCATCCGGGCTTACAGCCCGGCCTGAAGAATGCGGAGTACATGAAGCGGTGGGATAAGAGCGGTTCAGGGTTTAACCGGCGTCGAAGCGGTTGGTGATCGGCATGCGGCGGTCCTTGCCGAAGGCCCGGTGGGTGATCTTGACGCCGGGGGGCGCCTGACGGCGCTTATACTCGTTGCGGTCGATCATGCGGATCACCCGGGCCACCACCCCCGGGTCGAAGCCCCGGTCGACGATCTCCTGCGGGCTGCGGTCATCCTCCACGTAGGCCTCGATGATCTGGTCAAGGATGGCGTAGGGCGGCAGATCGTCCTCGTCCCGCTGGTCCGGTCGCAGTTCGGCGGTAGGGGCCTTGTCGAACACCCGCTGTGGGATAACCATTTGCCCGGCCCGCCGGTTGAAGTAATGGCAGAGCCGGTAGACCAGGGTCTTGGGGATATCCTTGAGCACGGCGAATCCACCGGCCATGTCCCCGTAGAGGGTGGCGTAGCCGACGCTCAACTCGCTCTTGTTGCCGGTGGTGAGCACCAGGCCGCCATATTGATTGGTCAGGGCCATCAGGATGTTACCCCGGATGCGGGCCTGGATGTTCTGAACCGTGAGGTCGCCGGGCTTACTGTCGCAGGCCGGGGAGATGGCGTCCAGGTAGGTCTCGTAAAGGGGGGCGATCGGTACGGTTAGGGCGGTAATGCCCAGGTTGGCTGCCAGTTCCTCCGCATCTTCGATGCTGTCCCGGGAGGTGTAGGGGGACGGCAGCAGCACCCCGGTGACCCGGTCGGCCCCCAGGGCGTCCACGGCGATAGCGGCGGTCAGGGAGGAGTCGATGCCGCCGGAGAGGCCGATGAACGCTCTCTTGAAGCCATTCTTGTTTACATAATCATGAACGCCCAGCACCACTGCGGCATAGACCTCGGCTTCCGCGCCCGCGCCCAAAGGGCACCCGGGCGGCGCCATGTCCGTGCCCGCAAGCGGGCACCCGCATGGCGCGTTCCCGGCGACAGGCTGCGACTGGGGTTGTTGCAACGGCAGCGGCGGGTACACTCTGTCGGGCGGGTGCCCGCTTGCGGGCGCGGACAGATCGACCCGGCACACCGGCCCGGGCAGTTCGGGAAACGATCGCTCCCGGCGGCGGATGTCGTGGAGCCTGGTGCGCAGCATGTGCTCCGTCTGTAAATCCACCACCAACAGGTCCTCCTGAAAGGCGGCAGCCCGTCCCAGCAGGGTCCCTTCCTCGTCGAAGACGGTGCTGTTGCCGTCGAAGACCAGTTCGTCCTGCCCGCCCACCAGGTTGGCGTAGGCGATGTGGGTCACGTTGTCCGAAGCCCGGACGGACAGCATCTTCTCCCGGAACTGCTGCTTGCCCTTATGGTAAGGTGAGGCGCTCAGGTTGAGGATCACCTGGGCGCCTCCGGCCCGCGCTTCCAGACCCGCGGGGCCGACCGGGTGCCAGATGTCCTCGCAGATGGTGACGCCGACATTGACCCCGGCGCAGCCTATCACCAGGCCACCGGCGCCGCTCTTGAAGTAACGCTTCTCGTCGAACACCCCGTAGTTGGGCAGGTAGACCTTATGGTAGACAGCAACAAGAGCGCCGCGGTAGATCACCGCGGCGGCATCATAGGTCTCGCCGTCCTTGAGGTCGACAAACCCCACGACAGCAGCGATATGCAGTTCTTTCGTAAAGGCCGCCAGCGACTCCAGGCTGCGCAGGTTGGCTTCGATGAAGCTCGGCTTCAGCAGCAGGTCCTCCGGCGGGTAGCCGGTGATCGTCAACTCCGGAAAGCAGACCAGGTCTGCTCCAGACTCTGCCGCCTGCCTGATGTGGCTGCAGATCTTGGCGGCGTTTCCCTTGAAGTCTCCTACCGTCGTGTTTAATTGAGCTATGGCCAGGCGCACGGGTCATTCCCTTTCTGGGCCATGCGGTATGCCTATATGGCAATTTCGCACGGGGCTTGGAATTGTGGAACGATCTCCGTATTTCGACACAGCCTAGTAGAATTCCTCTTGTTTAAAGATCGAAGTAGAGGTGATATTCGTACGGATGCGGACGCAGCCTGATGGCGTCGATCTCCCGCTCCTTCTTGTATTGGATCCAGACTTCCAGCAGGTCCTCGGTGAACACGCCACCCTCCAGCAGGAAGTCGTGGTCGGCCTCCAGTGCAGCCATCGCTGCATCGAGGGAGCCCGGCACGGTCTTGATATTGGCTGCTTCTTCGGCGGTCAGTTCGTAGATGTTCTTGTCCACCGGGTCGCCCGGGTCGAGTTCGTTCTTGATGCCATCCAGGCCTGCCATCAACAATGCGGCGAAGGACAGGTACGGGTTGCAGGTGCAGTCCGGCGGGCGGAACTCGATGCGCTTGGTCTTGGGGTTGTCGGAGTACATCGGGATGCGGACGGCGGCGCTGCGGTTGCGCATGGAGTAGGCCAGGTTCACCGGGGCCTCGAAGCCGGGTACCAATCTCTTGTAAGAGTTGGTGGTCGGGGCACAGAACGCCAGCAAGGACGGGGCGTGCTTCAGCAACCCGGCGATGTAGTGCTTCGCCAGCTTGCTGATCATGCCGTAGCCGTTGGCGTCGAAGAACAGGTTGGCGCCGTCCTTCCACAATGACTGGTGGGTGTGCATGCCGGAGCCGTTGTCCTGGAAGAGCGGTTTGGGCATGAAGGTGGCTACCTTGTTGTGGCGCCGGGCGACGTTCTTGATGATGTACTTGTAGAGCATGCATTTGTCGGCCATTGTGGTCAGGGTGTCAAACTTCATGTCGATCTCGGCCTGGCCGCCACTGGCCACCTCGTGGTGGTGGGCCTCGATGCCGATCCCCAGGTCGATCAGGTTCATCACCATCTCGCTGCGCAGGTCCTGCTGGGAGTCGTGGGGCGGCACCGGGAAGTAGCCTTCCTTGTAGCGTGGCTTGTAGCCCAGGTTCGGGTCCTCGTCGCGGCCGGTGTTCCACTCGCCCTCGATGGAGTCGATGAAATAGTAGCCGAAGTTCACGCTCTGGTCGAAGCGGATATCGTCAAAGATGAAGAATTCCATCTCCGGGCCCCAGTAGCTGGTGTCGGCGATGCCGGTGCTCTTTAAATATTCCTCGGCCTTCTTAGCCACGAACCGGGGGTCGCGGGAATAGAACTGCTTGGTGACCGGGTCGGAGACCAGGGAGATCATGGACAGGGTCGGGGCCTTGCAGATCGGGTCGAGCACCGCCGTGGCGGGGTCCGGTATCAGCAGCATGTCGCTCTCGTGGATCTCTCTGAAGCCGCGTATGCTGGAGCCATCAAAACCGACGCCGCTGGTGAACACGCTCTCGTCGAGCTCACTGATCGGGATGGTGAAATGCTGCCAGAGCCCCGGCAGGTCGTTGAACTTCAGATCAACCATGGCAATTCCTTTTTGCTTGGCAAATGTCAGCACCTCTTCGGGTGTCATCCTAACTCCTCCTTATTAAATATCCTCTTCTTTAAATTGCCCTTTGCCTTGGAAAAATAAGCATAAACTTGCTACTGTATTACAGTTTCACCTCCTGCTTTCCGGGGTGGTTATCGAAAAAAATGAAAAAAGCCCTTCCTTTTCAAAGGAGGGCTCCATTACCCACTTGAAAAATTGATGGACGACGCTGCCCACAAGATATCTGGTTGCAGGAATAACTGCACGTTTTTATTATATCTGCTGGAAGATGTTTGTCAACGCGAAAACAGGAGCGCCGCAAAAGTATACATAATACTTTGCTGGCGCCCCGCCCGGTTCTAATGCAGTTCTCCGCACAGTTTCGGCCTAACCCGGTCAGGATAACAACGGATACCTAGGGATGGTTCAGCCCGAAGTCACGCCTGTGGAGATTGCGTAAGACCTTGGCATACCAGAGGGCACCCGGCGGGCGCGGTCGATGAAGCAGGAAGCTCCCACTTCTAAAGTGGGGGTAGTTCACTTGCCTACACCACACTCACATGGTAGTCCCGGAGCCAGGTATCCACCTGGATAAGGTAGGCCAGGAGCTGCGGCCCGCGCATCAGTTGGCTGAACCAGGATGCATCAAAATCACTGGCGGAGGTTTGGACGACCTGGCGCAGGGCGGTGGTATCCACGAAGGACAGCAGAGGTGAGCCCTGGTCTTCCAGGATGGAGGCCATCTGCCTGCAGACCGCCTTCAGATAGGAGGGGTTATGAGTCTTGGGGTAGGGGCTCTTGCGGCGACCCAGGATGTCTTCAGGCAGCACTCCCCGGAGCGCCCGGCGCAGGATCCCCTTGGCCGTACCGCCGTTTGTCTTGAAAGCCCATGGTATGTTCCAGACATACTCTGCCAACCGGTGGTCGCAGAACGGCACCCGCACCTCCAGCCCGACTGCCATACTCATGCGGTCCTTGCGGTCCAGCAGGATCTGCATGAAGTGCCACATATTCAGGTGCGTCATCTGCCTCATCAGGGCCTCGGAGGGATCCTCCCCGGTCAGCCTGGGCACGTCGGAGATCGCCTCCTGGTACCGGGATGCCACATACTCGATCGGACGGAGCCGGGTGACCAGGTCCGGCGACAACAGTTGCATCCGTTCCCGCACCATGCGGATCCAGGGGAAGGTTCCTGAATAGACGTACTCCGGTCGATGGAACCATGGGTAGCCGCCGAAGATCTCGTCAGCCGACTCTCCGGATACGGCCACCGTGGCCTGCTTCTTGATCTCCCGGCAGAACAGGTACAGGGAGGCGTCGACGTCGGCCATGCCGGGCAGGTCGCGGGCGTGTACGGCTGTCCTCAGCGCATCCACCAGTTCCGGCGTATCCACCAGGATGATATGGTGCTCGGTGCCGCAGTATTCGGCCACCCGTCGCACCCAGGGGGCGTCGGCATCCGGCTCGAAGCGGTTGGCCTGGAAGTAGCGCTGGTTGTCGACGTAGTCCACCGAGAAGGTTTGCAGACGGCCCAGCCCGGCCCTCCGGTAGGCCTGAGCGGCAAAGGCGGTGATGGTGCTGGAGTCCAGACCGCCGGAGAGCAGTACGCAGACCGGCACGTCGGAGACAAGCTGACGCTCCACCGTATCCTCCAGCAGGTGGCGGATGGCCTCGGCGGTGGTGTCCAGGTCCTCCCGGTGCGGCTGGCTCTCCAGCCTCCAGTATTGCTGCAGGTGGACCCCGCTCCGGTTATAGACCAGGCTCCAGCCCGGTTTGGCCTCCTTGATGTCCCGGAACACGCCCTCGCCCGGCGTTCGGGCCGGGCACATGACGAAGATCTCCGCCAGGCCCTGTTCATCCACCTCCGGCTTTACCAGAGGGTTGGCCAGCAGGGCCTTGATCTCCGACCCGAAGATAAAGGCGCTTCCCTTGACCGCATAAAACAGCGGCTTCACCCCCAGGCGGTCTCGCCCCAGAAACAGGCTCTGTTCTGCCTCGTCCCAGATTCCGAAGGCGAAGATCCCGTTGAAGCGCTTGATGCATTCCGGCCCCCATTCTATGTAGGAGACCAGCAGCACCTCCGTATCCGAATAACCCTCGAATGTGTATCCCTTGGCCTGCAACTCCTGCCGCAGCTCGCCGGTATTGTACAGTTCGCCGTTGTATGTCAGGATGCAGCACCTTCCGCCGCGCTGCCTGACCATCGGCTGAAGGCCGCCCTCGGGGTCGACCACGATCAGCCGCCGGTGCACCAGGGCTGCGGTAGTGGAGACCCACATCCCTTCAGCGTCGGGGCCGCGGTTCGCCAGGGTCTTCTGCATTGCTTCCAGCGTCGCCTGCTCCCGGGTGAGGTCGCGTTCCCAGTCAATCCAACCAGCAATTCCGCACATCCGAATTGTCATCTCCTATCCTGGGCTTGTCATCGCCAAACAAGTTTTTACGTTAAAGCGAAGGCGCTATGTTCCTTGAAGCTTGCATAGCGCCAGATGTTGAGCGAGGTATAATAGAACACAATATTTTATGCTAGGCTTTGCCGGAGAGTGATTTGTTGACAATTACCGTCAGCGAGCGGCAGGCTCGATAGTATTCAGAATGCATGTCAAGACGCAAGGCTTTTCTTGAACTCCAGTCATTGTTATCAGGAGGCTTTATCTTTTTATCGGGCAACTTTTTGCTAACCGCCGGCAAGCAATATTAATGATTTTTTTACTTCTTTGCGAGCTTTTTCACATAGCATTTTAATGCTCAAGCGCATTAACATCTAATTGTGGGCTAGCTGAATAGAGGCGGCTTGCCTGGATAAGTTCTCAGCAAACTTATTTTGTCCGAGGAGGAGGCATGGATGTAATGAATGCATTCGATCTGATTCTTGGGGGGATCACCACAGTTGGCCTATTGATCTATCTCGTCTACTGCCTGATCAAAGCGGAGGTTTTGTAGATGAAAGGTATGGATCTGTTTCAATTAGTTTTTTTCATCGTTCTATTTCTGCTGCTGGCGTGGCCCTTAGGCCGCTACATGGCAGCGGTCTATACCGGCAAACGCACCTTCCTGGATCCGGTGCTGAACCCGCTGGAAAAGCTCTTCTACAAGTTATGCGGGGTCGACCCCAACCATGAGATGGGCTGGTGGGAGTATGCTGTAGCCGTGATGGCCTTCAACATCCTGGGGATCGTGCTGCTGTTCCTGATTCAGATCGTGCAGGGGCGCCTGCCCCTCAACCCCCAGCACTTCCCGGGGGTGAGGTGGGACCTCGCCCTCAACACGGCGGTGAGCTTCGTCACCAACACCAACTGGCAGAACTACGGCGGTGGTCCGCGCCCTGATACGGCGCCAGGCCAGCACCATCGGTAACTTCTGGGTGGACCTGACCCGCAGCGTGCTGTGGATCCTGCTGCCCGTCTCGATCGTTTTCGCCCTGGCCTTCGCCTCCCAGGGAGTGATCCAGACCCTGCACCCCTACGTGACCGCCCAGACACTGGAGGGGGCGCAGCAGACCATCGCCCTGGGGCCTGTAGCATCCATGGAAGCGATCAAGATGCTGGGCTCCAACGGCGGCGGCTTCTTCAACACCAACTCCGCCCACCCCTTCGAGAACCCCTCGCCCCTGACCAACCTCTTCACCATGCTGGCCATCATGCTGATTCCCGCCGGCCTGGTCTTCACGTACGGGCACATGGTCGACGACCGGCGCCAGGGGCACGCCATCCTGGGGGCGATGCTGATCATGTTCGTGATCTTCCTGGGCGTCTGCTATTGCAGCGAGGCGGCAGGGAACCCG
>JBEKFU010000033.1:0-50484 GCA_050013155.1 Thermacetogeniaceae bacterium
TGATCGCTATAATGCTCTGGTCTCAGGTGGCCAACGGGGTACTGCTGCCCTTCATCCTGATCTTCATGCTGATCCTGATCAACAACAAGGATATCATGGGCCGGTTCACCAACTCCCGGGTCTTCAACGCCGTATCCTGGGCGACCACCGTCATCATGATCGCCCTGACCGTGCTGCTGGTGGCAATCTCCATCTTCCCGAACCTGCTGGCCTGACGCCATTAGAAACCCGAATTTCCACAGCCGCCGGGGACACAACACCGGCGGTTTTTTAGAACTCTATCCCCCCGGCGTCTAAACCAGCACCTCGTTCAGACTCCCGGTCCGGTAGCCGTCCAGGTCGAGGGTAACGTAGGCAAAACCACAAGCCCTGATCCTGCTGGAGATCATCCGCAACGATTCCCGGTTCAACACCTTGTCCAGTTCCTCCGGAGCGATCTCGATCCTGGCGATCTGGTCGTGGTGCCTGACCCTGACGTTGCGCAGGCCGAGCTCTATCAAAACGGCCTCCGCCCGGGCGACCTGCTCCAGGCTCTCCAGGGTCAGCGGCACACCGTAGGGAATCCGGGACGCCAGGCAGGCCTGGGCGGGCAGGTTCCAGTTGGACAGTCCGAGGCGCCGGGCGAGCTGCCGCACCTCCTGCTTGCCCAGGCCGCACTCCAGCAGCGGGCTGTGGACAGTGTCGAAGCTGCGGATGGCAGCCATACCCGGCCGGTAGTCGCTGCAGTCGGAGCGGTTGGTGCCGTCCAGCACCGCCAGGTAGCCCTCCTGCCGGGCGATGCCGGTCAGCAGGTTAAAGGTGTTTTTCTTGCAGTGCCAGCAGCGGTCCGGCGGGTTGGCGGCAATTTCTTCCACCTGCAGTTCATCAGTGGCGATGATCCGGTGCCGGGCGCCCAGAGACTGGGCCACTGCCTGCGCCGACCCCTGATCCCGCTGAGGCATCAGCGGGGAGACCACCGTTACCGCCAGCACGTTCTCCGGCCCCAGGACATCGAGGGCCGCCTTTAGCACCAGTGAGCTGTCGACCCCCCCGGAAAAGGCCACCACCACCCGCTTCAACCGGGAGATATATGCTTTCAAGTTATCCAGCTTGCCTTGCAGGGCATCGCCCTCGCCCTCTCCCCCACTCTCCGCAGGCCGGTCCGCCCGTTCGTTCACCATTTCCCCTCCTGACAACCCATCTATCTTCCCGCCTCTCACTTCTCAATTATGCCGCCTCCCAGCACCACGTCGCCGGCGTAGAGAACCACCGCCTGGCCCGGGGTGATCGCCTTCTGGGGCGCCTGGAAGTCCACCCGGAACCGGTCTTCGCCAATGGCTGCGGCCACCGCCTCCACCTGCGGCGCCTTATAGCGGATTTTGGCCGTGACCGGCCGCAGCCGTTCGAAGGGCGTCCCTGAGATGTAGTTGACATCGCCGGCGATCAGGCTGCTTTGGTAGAGCTCCCGCTCCGCCCCCACCCACACGGTGTTGGTCTCGGGATCGATCCGGGTCACGTACAGCGGGTAGTCATATGTCAGCCCCAGGCCCCTGCGCTGGCCGACGGTATAGCGGCAGACGCCCCGGTGACGGCCGAGGACCTGCCCATCTGTATGCCTGAACAACCCCTCAGCCCCCGTGGAGCCGGTCCGCCCGGCCACGAAGTCGGCGTAACTCTGCCCGGAGACGAAACAGATCTCCTGGCTCTCGGCCTTTTCCGCCACTGTCAGGTCAGCCTGGCGGGCGATCCGCCGCACCTCCTGCTTGCGGTATTCTCCCAGGGGGAAGAGAGTATGCTCCAGTTGCTGCTGGGTCATCTGGTAGAGGGCGTAGGTCTGGTCCTTGGACGGGTCCGCCGCTGTGCGCAGTTGCCACCTGCCGTCATCGCCCCGCTCGATCCGGGCGTAGTGTCCGGTGGCCAGGTAGTCCGCCCCCAGGCCGCGGGCCTTGTGCAGCAGCGTCCCAAACTTGAGGTAACGGTTGCAGGCGATACACGGGTTAGGAGTGCGGCCGGCGTGGTACTCCCTGCAGAAGTAGCTGATCACCCGATCCTCGAACTCCGCACGGAAATCCAGGACATAGTGGGGGATGCCCAACTGCCAGGCTACCCGCCTGGCATCGTCAAGGGCCGACAGCCCACAGCAACTGCGGTCGCCGCTGGAGCGCGGCCAGACCTGCATGGTGACGCCGACCACCTCGTATCCCTGGCGCTTTAAAAGCAGGGCGGCCACGGCGCTATCCACCCCGCCGCTCATGGCCACCACCACCCGCCGCCCCGGGCGCGGCGGGCGCCGCACCGGGCGCGCCCGGTCCTCCGGACCCGGCACCGCCGCTTGCGGGCGCACCTCGCCGCCGCTCATCGGGATGTTCCGGCCTCCATGACAATCCGCTCCGGGTGGGCGTAAATGTTGCAGCGGTTGCCCCTGGCGAAGCCGGCCACCGTCACCCCCAGGTCGTCGGCCAACTGCAGCGCCAGGTCGGTGGGGGCCGAACGGGAGATCAGCACAGGCACCCCCATCTTGGCGACCTTGAGCAATATTTCCGAGGAGACCCGGCCGCTGAAGACGATGGCCTTATCCTCCCGGGGGATCTCCTCCAGAAAGCACTGGCCGTAGATCTTGTCCAGGGTGTTGTGGCGCCCGATGTCCTCCCGGAAGATCAGGATCTCCCCGCCTTTGGCCAGAGCTGCCCCGTGCACGCCGCCGGTGCGCCGGAACAGGTGCGACTGTTCCTGCAACTGCTCCGCCAGGCAGAGCACCGTGGCCAGTGGCACTTGCAGGGGAGCGGTCACCGGTTTGCAGAGCATGGCGTCCGCCGCAAAGTAGAACGAGGCGCGGGCGCGCCCGCAGCAGGGTGTGATGTAGCGCTTGAGAAACACCTTCTCCCCCAGGTGATCCCGGCGGGTGGTCACCCAGGCCATCCCCTGCTCCTCATCGATGCTGATCTGTTCGAGGTCGTCGCGCTGGAGCAGGATCCCCTCGGCGCAGAGGAAGCCCACCGCCATATACTTGAGGTCCACCGGGGAACAGACCAGGGTGGCCAGTTCTCTGTCATTGACGTTGACCGTGAGCGCCGCCTCCCGCACGACGATATCTTCGTCATCGGTGGCTCCGGCCTCATCAACCCTGGTGATGCGGCGCCTGATCACCGCTGGACCCCCACCCGCTTCGCGGGTACCCGGAGCGGATACCCGGCTCCAGTTGTCAGCGTTCTCGTCCTGACTCATGATCTCTATCCTTTCAATCCCTATGTGCAGGTGTGCCACCCGCCACCAAATTTGCCGCGCATACGACCCTTGGTACGCATCGGCCATGATTACTCCTTATCATTGCTTTGCGTTTCCCCTTCGAACTTCGAACCTCGAACATCGAAAAGGTACCGCTCAACGAGCCGCGCCGCGGCGCTGGCCGAATCGGGATGCTTCAGGCGGACAGCCGCATCCCGCATCCGGAGGCGCAGGCCCTCGTTCCGCAGCACGTCGCAGAGCAGCGTGCCGAGCTCGGCCAGATTCCGGGCAGACAGGGCCGCCCCCTCCCGGGCCAGAAAATCCCGGTTCAGTTCCTCCTGGCCGGGCAGCGCCTTGTAGATGATTATTGGCACCTCCGCCGCCAAGGCCTCGCTGACGGTGATCCCCCCCGCCTTGGAGATCAGGCAGGAGGCCGCAGCCATGAACAGGGGTACCTCCCGGGAGTAGCCGATGATGAATACCTTGTTCGGCCCCTGCTTGACCGCCTGGCGCAGGTTCAACCGCAGCTTGGGAAAACGCACGCCCAGCACCACCACCACGTGAGGTACCGGCAGCCCGGCCAGCAGGCGGCAGATCCGGCTCAGCTCACCGCCAAAGTTGGTGGCCCCGCTGATCACCAGGACCAGGGGCAATCCCTGCAGTTCCTCCGGCAGTTCCGGCAACAGCCCGGGCAATACCCGGTCAGCCTTCTTCGCAAAGCGCGGATCGATGGGAATACCGGTCGCCGCCACCTGTTCGGGAAGCACGCCCCGCCGTACCAGGTCCTCGGCCACCAACCCGTTGGGTGCGATATAGAGATCGGTGCCCGGCTGGATCCACATCTGGTGCAGCACGTAATCGGTGATCACGGTTACCAGGGGGCAATTGACCAGGCCGCGCTGCTTCAACCAGGAAACAACCGCCGCTGGGACCGGGTAGGTGCTGACGATCAGGCCCGGCCTCTTGCGCCTGATGTAAAGGAGAAAGGCGGGCACCCCGTAGGTCTTGATGATTTTCTGAAACAGGGAGCCCTGGGATTGGCGCTCGGTGTACTGAAAGAAGCAGCGGTAGATGGGCGGCACGCGGATCATCAGGTCTTGATAAACCGCCCGCAGTATGATGTCCAACAAAGAACCGGCAAATTTGAAATAGTTGACGACCTCTACTTCAATTTCCGGGTGCGCCTCTACCAGCGCCCTCTTGAGCGTCAGGGCAGCCTGCCAGTGCCCGCTGCCGAAGCGTACCGCCAGGATCAGAACACGCTTGGTCTCCGCCATATTCGCCCGATTACCCCCAGAGGCTAGCTTGAAATCTCTTTTGTCACCAGTTCCAAAACAAAGGGGAGGCTGGCCGCCACCTCGGGAGTCAGTTCCAGGCCGACCTCGATCTTGCCCGGCTCGACCCCGACAATCACCACCGGCGGGAGATGCCCCTCCATCAGCTCCAGCATCTTCAACACGTCCATGATCCCGATGTCGTGCAAGGAGACGGCGCCCTCATGGGGCTCCTGCTCAAAATCCTGCGGTGTCAGGCGGTATACCGCTCCGGGTGGCTCTCCGCCCTGTATGGCATCCACGATGACGACCCTCTCAGCCCCGGAGATCAGCGGCAGGAGATCACAGCCCGCGGTCGCCCCGTCGATGACCTCCACGTCCAGGGGAAACTGGTATCCGGCCAGCGCCTTCACCACGTGAATCCCCACGCCCTCATCCCTTAAAAGCAAGTTGCCGACCCCGAGCACGACCTTTCTTCCCACTGCCGCTCCCCCTGTAATGTGCGCTGTTCAAACCGGCGCTGGTCAACATGGCCTTACTAACATGGCTTAACAATAATTATACCCGAAAACAATTCAGTTTGCTGGGAAAACCGGTAATGGCAAGTATGCCATCTTAATGAAAAGAGGATCCAAGTAGACTTGAACTTGTCACAACTTGGCAGATCTTGTGTCAAGAATGTGCGGCCAGCAAGCCTCAAAAAAACCAGCCTACCTCTACCACAGGTAGGCTGGCGATTTTTTGATGCAAGACGGGCTGCCGGAGTTCAGTCTAGCCCTTGACAGCCTCCCTATGCACCAGAGGGCTCTTGTGCCGGTGATGAACTTTCACCGGGCGCGTGCCAGTGAACATCCCGACGATGTTGGGGATCCCCTCGGTTAAGTCCAGGTACACGTGGGCAAGCACGCAGTAGACGAAGACCCAGGCCACGATGTAGTGGACTTCCCGGATCCACTTGATGCCGCCGAGCCACAGCGCCCAACTGGAAAAGGTGACTGGCCAGTACATGATCATCCCGGTGTAGATCTGGATCAGCAGCAGCGGGGCAAAGGTGGCGTACATCCCCTTCTGGCCGGGGTTGTACTTCCCGCCCCAATCCGGCTCCTCATCGGTGATGAACAGGTAATACAGCATCAACTTGACCATATTGGCCATGTCCTTCGGGCCCATGGCAAAGTTCTTGTAGTCGCCGGAGGCGAAGGCGTAGTAGAGGCGCCCGACCAGTCCGGCGATCACGCAGTACATGAAGATGAAGTGGACCTTGCGGGCGGCGTCCATGTCGTAGAACATCCACCGGAAGAACCCGTACGGGTTGTGGATGTAGAAGCCGCTGAAGATCAGGGCTAAGATCGACACCACGTCCCACCAGTGGAAGAAGCGCACTGCCAGGGTATGACGGTCTTCCATATTTGCCAATTAGTTCCCCTCCTAATAGACCCGGAACTGGCGAACTTTCCGGTCCGGGGTGATCAGGTGCACGGCGCAGGCGATGCAGGGGTCGAAGGAGCGCACCACGCGCACCAGCTCGATCGGGTTGTCGGGGTCCTTGACCGGGGTGCCGATCAGGGCCTGTTCGATCGGTCCGGGCTGGTCGTTGTCATCGCGCGGGCTGGCGTTCCAGGTGGTCGGCACGATGGCGTTGTACTTCTGGATCTTCCAGTTATCGATCACGATCCAGTGGCCGAGGGCGCCGCGCTCGGCGTCGTTGAGGCCCATGCCCTCCGCATGCTTCGGCACCTCATTCGGCACGCAGGTGGGGCCATCCGGCACCAACTGCATCAGCCAATCAGCCATGGCGTGGGCGACACCGGAGGCGTCAATAGCCCTGGCGGCATGCCGGCCCAGGACCGAGAAGGCTGCATCTCCCGGCAGCAGTGACTTGAGCGTCGCATTATTGTTGACCCAGAGCTTGGCCAGCGGTCCAACTTCCATGACGTTCCCCTCGTAGCGGGGGGACTTCAGCCAGGAGTAGCCGGCTGCCTTGTCCGCCTCTGGGGTGATCACGCTCTCGTACGGGAGCTTGCTGCCGCCGGAGCCGTCCACGTACCAGGAGTGCTTGACATCCTCGGTGATCTTCGTGGGGTCGAGGGCGCCAGCCTGGCCGTTGATGTAGACGCCGTTCGAATAAAAGCGCTTCCCGTTCCACCCGTTGTTGTCCTGCGGGAAACCGCCATAGCTGAGGAAGTTCTTGCAGCCGACGCCGATGGCCGCCCAGTCTTTGTAGACCCCGGCTACCGCTATGACATCCGGGATGTAGACATTGTCGATGAAGTCGGTTACTTGGGCCAGGATGAACTTGGACTGGACGATCTTCTCCGTATCGACGTTGGCGGTAGAGCCGCCGGGCACGATCCCCCTCTGGCCGGGGATGCGCCCGCCCCAGATCGCCAGCAGCGTGTGAGCCATCTTGCGCATATCCAGGGCCTGCAGGTAGTGCTGTACCGCTGCCGCGTTGACGGCGTCAGGCAGCCGGTAGTCGCCGGCATACTGCGGCACCAGCGGCGGCAGGTTCGGGGCCTTCACGTAGTCCAGGGCCGCCAGGTGGTAGAAGTGCAGGATGTGCGAGTGCAGGTAGTTGGCGCCGAGGATCAGGTTGCGCACGATCCGCCCGTTGTCGGGGATTTGCCCGGTCAGGCCGAAGGCGTCATCCAGGGCGAAGGCGGCCGCCGTGCCGTGAGTGACCGGGCAGACGCTGCAGATCCGCTGGACGTAGTCCTGAGCGTCCCGGGGGTCGTGGCCCTGCAGGATCAGCTCGATGCCGCGGAACAGCGTGCCGGTGCTTCTGGCGTCGATAACCTTGCCACCGTCCACGTCGCATTCGATCTTCAGGTGGCCCTCTATTCTGGTAATAGGATCAACAACAACTTTAGTTGCCATTTTCTACTCACCCCCCTGCTCTTCTTTGCCGCTGAGGCGGCCATTTACTGCATTGCCAACCAGGTGGGCAGCAATGCCGACCACCGCTACCGCGCCCAGGGTGACCCCAACAGCGTCGGCGCTGGCGTCGATGTTAGGCAGCTTCACGTCTGGATAGCGCTGGTAGATCGGGGAGGACCCGTCCGGGAAGTTCATGTCGGTGCAGGCCATGCAGGGGCCGTTGGCCTTGATGCACCAGTTCACGCCGCCGTTCCACTGCCGGTTGAAGGCGTCGCAGGCGGCAAATGGCCCCTTGCAACCCAACTCCAGAAGGCAGTATGGTTCGCTGAACATCTTGGCAAACTTGCTGTTGTCGAAGTACTGGCGCCGCGGGCAGTTGTCGTGGATGATCTTGCCGTAGAACATCGTCGGGCGGTTGTACTTGTCCATTGGCGGCAGTTTCTTGTAGAGCAGGAAATGGGCGAGGCTGCCGACCATCCAGTCCGGGTGCGGCGGGCAGCCGGGAACGTTGATCACCGGAGTGGTGATGCCTTTTTGCTTGAAGAAGTCGAGCACGCCCATGCACCCGGTGGGACCACCGTGGGTGGTGGGATTGCCGCCGTAGGTGGCGGCGGGGATACCGCCGAAGGCGGCGCAGGTGCCGACTGCCAGCACGGCAGCGGCCTTGGAGCCGAGTTCCGCCACCCGGTCCATGAAGGGGACCGGTTTGCCGTCCTTCTCTCCCACAGTGCAGTATATGCCGTTGTCCTTGGTGGGGACAGCGCCCTCCACCACCAGGAAGTAGCCGCCGGCAGCCTCTGTATCGTCGAGGACCTTGAGAGCCAGATCACCGGCAGCACCCATAACGTTCGGATGATACTTGAGGCTGATGACATCCGTCAAAATCTTTGCGATGGCAGGCTGTTCCGAGTTCAGCAGGGAGACGGAACAACCGGTACAGCTTGCGCCCTGAATCCAGAGCGCCGGGGGATTTCCAGAAGCCGGAGCTGCCTCCAGCAGGTGCGGCAGCAGCATCTCTGACAGGCTGACAGCCGCGGCAGAACCTGCGCATAACTTCAGGAAATCGCGCCGACTGAGTCCCTTCACACCAATCCCTCCTCTTTAATCCTTGCTTGAAACCTGGTTGATAAAAGCTAAAACGGAGTATGACCCACTACGGTTTTCAGCCCCTCTGGCGAGGGGACTGCCCGACCACCCCCTAATATTGCAGCCAATCTCTTGTAAACACAATCATGAAAGATGCATCTTCCCATCACTCTTTCCGAAAGAACGATCACGCTTCAATTCCCCGGAGGGACGTTGCAAACAGCAACCACGCGCAACTCCGGCCGTCGTCTCAGTTTCATGATGGGATGCTTTGACATCAAGCCCTTAAACGCGATCAGGCTGCCCCGTTCACCACCCATGCGCCTCTGGAATGCCTTTTCAGTCCCCTTTTTACCGGGTCAACGACTGCAACGGCTCTGGGGCATCACAATGCGATATAACTATCGTAGATGTGTATTCGAGGGAAAAAGCCAAATTCCTGCTGTAATCTTCAAAAAACTCTGCAGCGTTTTAAAAATGAGTTGCGGGACAGTTCTCTGATTCACCGAAACATTTTTGCCACGATGACTACCCGCTCTTGCCACCGCCTGTGTGCCGGCGGGGCCTTCAGCCTGAAGCGTAGCTTCAAGCCGGCCTTCTTAGAAGCGGTGGGATAAGAGCCGGGCGCCGCTTGCGGACGCCGCCCCTGTTACTCGTATCCAAATGATTGCAGGGCGCTCTCATTGTCCCGCCATTCTTTCTTCACCTTGACCCACAACTCCAGGAAGATCTTGTTTCCGAACAGGGCTTCCAGTTCCAACCGGGCCAGCCGGCCAATCTCCTTCAACATCTGCCCGCTCTTGCCGATCAGGATCCCCTTCTGGGATTCCCGCTCCACGTAAATGACGGCCGGCAGGTAGAGAGTCTGATTGGCCCGGGTCTGCATCTCCTCGACGACCACCGCTATGGAGTGGGGAACCTCCTCCCGGGTCAACAGCAGCACCTTTTCCCTGATGATCTCCGCTGCCACGAAGCGCTCCGGCTGGTCGGTCACCATCTCCTGCGGGTAGTAGTATGGCCCCTCCGGCAGGTTGTCGAAGATCAGTCTCTTGACCTGATCCAGGTTGGCGCCGGTGAGAGCCGATGCCGGCACTATCTCCAGAAAGGCGCCGCGCCTGGAATACCATTCCATGACCGGCAACAGCCCGTCCTTCCTGATCAGGTCGATCTTGTTCAACACCAGGATCACCGGAGTGCGCACCCCGCCAACCTGGTTGAGGATGAACTCCTCCCCGGGGCCGGTCGGCGCGGCGGCGTCCACCACGTAAAGGAGCAGGTCGACTCCGTCCATGGCCCTCCGGACCACTTTCAACATGTACTCCCCCAGCCGGTGGCGCGGCCGCTGGATGCCCGGCGTATCCAGAAAGACCGCCTGCCCCTCGTCGTTGGTGCAGATGCCCAGGATGCGGTTCCTGGTAGTCTGGGGCTTGTCCGAGACGATGGCGATCTTCTGCCCGACGATCTGGTTGAGCAGAGTGGATTTTCCCACGTTCGGCCGTCCGATGATGCATACGAATCCCGATTTGATAAACACTCACTCCTATTAGTCGTTGGCCGCTAACCACCAATTAGCATGCGCAGGTGCGGCAGGAATATCAGCACCCCCACCACCGCCGCGTTCAGGGCGGAGACCAGCACCGCCCCCGCCGCGATATGCTTGGCCAGGCGCGCCAGCGGGTGATAGTTATCCACGAACAGGTCGACCGTCCTTTCCAGGGCTGTGTTGAACATCTCCGCCGCCATCACGAAGCTGATGGCGAACAGCAACAGCGCCCATTCCAGGCGGCTCAGTTTCAGCAGCCAAGCGGCCACCAGGACCGCGACAGCCACAACCATGTGCACCTGCATGTTGCGCTGGGTACTGAGGCAATACCCCATCCCGGACAGCGCATCCCGGAATGACATCTTGAAGGAGCGCCTATACATCCCTGACCGCTCCCAACCCCAGCTTGTCCATCACCTGACGGGCAATCTCCATCATCCTGGCGGCGCCGGGATCGGTCTCATCATCATAGCCCAGCAGGTGCAGCATCCCGTGCACCGCCAGGAAGACCATCTCCTGTTGAAAAGAATTGCCGTAGGCAGCAGCCTGGTTGAGCGCCCTGGGGACCGAGATGACGATGTCCCCCAGCAGCACTTCCATTTGAGAGGTGAGAGGTGAGAGGTTGGATGTGGGATCTTTGATAGCATTGGCGGAGCTGACGTGCAGGCGTGCTTTCAGCCTGGGCGAAGCCCAGAGCCTGCCAATGCCTTCTTTTCCCACTTCCGCGCCCGCTCTGGCGGGCACCTGCTCGCTTCCCACTTCACATATATTCATCGGGAAGGACAACACGTCGGTGGTACCGGCAATGCCCCGGTACTGCCGGTTCAGGGCCGCCATCCCGACGTCGTCGACCAGGGCCAGGCTGACCTCCATCTCTCGATCCCCGATCGCCAATCTGCAGGGTGAGCCGGCTTCACCGGCCAGCACCTCCTTGAGGGCATCCTCGATCAGCGAGCAAATCTCCTCGCCGACCGCGGCCTCCTTCTGCTCGTTACTGATTAACAACTGCACCCCGTGCCCTCCTTCTTTCGATCTCGGTGATCATCGTTTCCGGGTATTCGATACGGGAGTGGAAGATGCCGCCGAGCACCTGTATAAAGGTGGCGGCGATGGTGTTCAGGTCTTTGAACGTCAGGTCGCATTCATCCAACTGCCCGTCGTGCAGCCGCTCCTTGATGATTTTTCTGGTCAGGCCCTCCAACCGTCCCGGAGTCGGCTTCTGCAGGGACCGGATGGCCGCCTCCACACTGTCTGCCAGCATCACCAGGGCAGCCTCCTTGGTCCGGGGCTTGGGACAGTCATAACGGAAATCCGCCTCGGTCACCTGTTCCGGACGATCGCTCTCCAGTGCCCGCTGGTAGAAGTAGGCCACCAGGCTGGTGCCGTGGTGCTGTTCGATGATCGCCTGCACCCCGGCGGGGAGCTTGTGCTCCCGGGCCTGCTCCAGGCCGTCCCTGACGTGTGAGGTGATGATCAGGGTGCTCAGGCTGGGAGCGATCTTTTCGTGCGGGTTGTCCCGGGCCACCTGGTTTTCAATGAAGAAGTATGGCCGCTTGATCTTGCCGATATCGTGATAGTAGGCTCCCACCCGCACCAGCAACGGGTCGGCGTGTACCGCCTGGGCCGCCGCCTCGGCCAGGTTGCCCACCAGGATGCTGTGGTGGTAGGTACCCGGCGCCTCCACCAGCAGGCGCTTGAGCAGCGGTTCATTGGGGTTGGCCAGTTCCAGCAGCTTGACGGAACTGGTGATCCCGAACAGAGCCTCCAGGTAGGGCAGAAACCCCAACATCATGATCGAAGACAGAAAACCACCGGCCACGCCTAGCCCCACTCCTATCATCACGGTGGTGGCATCGGAGGTGTTCAGCAGCCCCAACACTAAAATCACCGCTGCGTTGACCGCCGAGACGAAGGCGCCGCCCCGGATGAGCCCCGCCCGGTCACTCAGGTTGGAGACGCTGTAGACCCCGGCCAGGCTACCGGCCAGGCCGGCAATGACGAAGGAAATCTGCCCGCCCAGCATCACCCCCAGCAGCAAGCTCAGGATAAAGGAGGTGAACACTGCCAGCCCTGCATCCATCAGCACGGTGATCAGCATCGCCCCACCCGCCAGCGGCGCCAGGTAACCGATCAGCCCGGCAGTCTCCGCCTGCGAGCCCAGCCTGATCAGGGTGACCACCTTGGCAGCCAGCAGGGTGAGGGTGACGAGTACGCCATAGAGGGCGATGTACCGGTTCTGCTCATAAAACCTCGGTTGGAACTGCTTCAGGTAGGTCGCCGTCAATCCTGCCAGCAGCAGCACCAGGAAAACGATGCCGAACAGGGGCGGCCAGATATTCTGAGTCCTCAGCAGCCCCAATTGCTGGAGCTCTGCCAGGTGGTTGCCGTCGATCGTCTCGCCCTTCGCCACGATCACCTGGTTGGCCTGGACCGAGTGCTGCACCGGGCTGACGCTTGCCCGGGCCTCGGCCACCTTGCTGGCGTAAGTCTCCAGGTCCAGCACCAGGTTCGGCCTCAGGATATGGGTCAGAATGAAAGTCACGGCAGGCTTCAAATCCCTGTCCAGGTTCGAGGAGGCCACCTGACCCGACAGGTTATCCCGGGCGGTCGGCAGGGCATCCTCGGTCAACCCGTATTGGAGAGGATCCTGAAGCCAACCCAGGCACAAAGTGTCCAGCCTGGCAAGTTGGGTGTTGTTCAAGGACAACAGCGCCCCCAGGGAGGTGGGGTCCACCGAGGCGACATCCGTGTTGGAAGCCCCGGTCGCCTGGGCCAGGTAACTCTGAAACAGGCTGTCGCTGCGCTGGGTCGACAGACCCTGGCGCTGCAAGTCCCTGATCTCGTTGAAGACCCCCTGGAGATTGGACTCGACCTCCGGCAGCACCTGGTCGTCGCGCTGGTAGACGTTCTCCACCCGGCTGGCCGCCTCTCGACGGGCGCTTTCGGTCTCCGCCTGGTCGACGTAGGACATGGCGCGGGGCGCCTTGATGTCGAAGGGCGAGATCTGGCCCTCCCTGAAGGTGTAACCCCGCCCTATCAAGCCAGACCCGACGACAGCCGCCGCAATCACCAGGAATATGGCAACCAGTTCCACCCTGCGCAAACCGCGGCGGGTAAGCTGCTGCCATCTACTGCGTAGCCAGAGGCTCCCTTGTCGCCAGGTGATCATGCGATCCACTCCTGATAGGTACCTGAATCGGAGGTTGGACGCCGGAAGCCCCGCGCCAGCAAGCCGGCGCCCGGCAACGATGTTCGCTTCGCTCGCCCAACAATGAAGTCGGATATCAGAATGTTTTTATCATGCTCTTGCTTTTGTTTTGCTGACCTTACGCTTCACGCTTCCCATTGTGAGTAGGCCTCCACGATCTTCTGCACCAGCGGGTGGCGGATCACGTCTTCTCCGGTCAAGTACTGGAAGGACACGCCATCCACATCCTTGAGCACTTTCTGCACCTCGATCAGGCCGGAAGCCTGGCCGCGGGGCAGGTCTACCTGAGTGATATCGCCGGTGACCACAGCCTTGGAACCAAAACCGAGGCGGGTCAGAAACATCTTCATCTGCTCGGGAGTGGTATTCTGGGCCTCGTCGAGAATGACGAAGGAATCGTCCAGGGTGCGCCCACGCATATAGGCGAGCGGCGCCACTTCGATCACGTTTTTTTCCATATGGCGCTGGACGGTCTCCGCTCCGAACACACTGTAAAGCCCGTCGTAAAGCGGGCGCAGGTAAGGGTCGACCTTTTCCTGGATGTCCCCGGGCAAAAAGCCCAGCTTCTCCCCCGCCTCCACCGCCGGCCGGACCAGGACGATCCGGCTCACTTCCTTGTTGCGAAAGGACCGCACCGCCATCACCACCGCCAGGAAGGTCTTGCCGGTCCCGGCGGGGCCGATGGCAAACACCAGGTCATGGTTCCTGATCGCCTGGATGTAGCGGGCCTGCCCGGCAGTCTTCGGGCGCACCGGTTTGCCCCTGATGTTGGTCAGGATCACCTCGGACCTGATCTCCGCCAGGTTCACCTGTGACTGGTCCGACACCAGGCGCCAGGCGTAATTGATATCCGGGATGGTCACCGGATTCCCTTGCTCCGTCCAGGTGATCAACTGCTGCAACAGGACGACGGTCCGGGCCACCGCCTCTTCCTCACCGCGGATGATGATCTCACCGCTCCGGGCGACGATCCTGGTGGCGCTCTTCTCCTCGATGAATTTTAGATTCTCATCGAGATTGCCAAACAGGTTTAAGGCGTCATGGTTGTTGTTGACCATGACCTTAGCTTCCGTGACTGACAAGCTGACAATTTACCCCCTTGTTTCAGAAATCAGAGGTCAGAAAAAACAAAAAGCATGATAAAAACATTCTAACTCCCGGGCACCCGACTTACTACCACTTATTCTGAAAAAAATAGCGTTTCTGATGCCTATAAGCTGCTTTAAATTTGCCCGCCCGCCCAGCACTAATGAAAGGGCTTCTGCCGGGCAAGTTTTCATCCTTGATGACGCCGCTCGGCAGTAAGGGGCCTATTCCGACTTCCGACCTCCGGCATCTGACTTCCGATTGGGAGGCGCAAACTGCTGCGGCAATCCGATCTCCTCCAGAGTCTCCACCGTCAACAGCACCCCGACGTGGTCCATGTCCGCGTTAACCACCTTCGACTGACGAGCGGTCACCACCGCCCCGGCGGGAAGCTGATCGGCCAGGATTGCCTGAGCCCGCTGGACTGCCAGGCGCAGGGCCTCGTCGTAGCTGCGCCTCAGCAAAAAGCGCCTGATCTCTTCCGCTCTTATTGTAACAAATTCGACAGGCAAAGTTATATTCCTCCACTGCGGCAATTTCCTTTTGTTCTCTGTCAGGTCGTACAGGAGATAGGGGATGGCGGGCGGCCCCTTTATAATTATTTCCTTGTTTGCCAGTCTGATACTGACGATACTGGTGACGCGTCCGGTCTTCTGCTCCACCAGTTCCTCCCGGGGCGCCTCGGCGTAACAGCGGTACCAGACTCGCGCCCGGACGATCCCCTGGGCCTCCACGTAGCGCGGCTCATACTTTGGCGCCGGAGGCTGTGGAGCGCCTTCAGTTTTGGGCGGGGGCGGCGGGGCGATGATCCCCGAGATCAGGATCTGGCCGGCACGGACCACGTCCCCCTCCTTGACCTGGGGCGAGCCAGCCAGCACCAGCATGTCTTTGATCACCCCGTCCTTGACAGCCACAATATTGGCGGCGCCCAGGGAGGGCTGCGGCACGACCCTCTCGCAGATCCTGATGCTCACCTGCGTCCCCCGGAAGTCTACCTCGGCAAAGGCGATCCCCGGCATTTCCCGCATCAGGCGGTCAGCCACATCCTTGCCGTTGACCAGGAAGCGCAGATTTCCCGGGTACAGCCCGGCGGAGGCAGCCGCCCGGCGGACCTGGGCCGGGTCGAGCTGCCTGGTTCCGACCACATCGACAGTCCAGATCAGTGAAGAGAGCAGGTACAGCAGCAGGCAGAAGGTGATCGCCCCACCCACCAGCATCCAACGGCGCCGCAGACGCTGCAGGATAAAGGGCAACCCGCCCCTGGCCCGGATGCGTACCCTCACGTTGGTGCGCCGTGCAATATGCCGCAGCGCCACAAAAGATCGCGCTGGCGCCTTGACCAGGATGGTCTCCGGGTTTACCCGGTTCACATCCCAGAGCGCCACGCCCCTCCTGGTCGCCAGGTTGATAAACCGCTCCGGGTGCTCCCCCCTGACCGCCAGGACCAGAAAACCCAGCATGTAGGCCCAAAAAACACGTATCAGCATGGTGTTGGCACTCCCCTGCCCTTTGAGATGTGGGCGGGCGCCCGCCCTGGCGGGCGCGGAATAGTAGGCATTGGCGGAGCTGAAGTGCAGGCGGCTTTCAGCATGAGGCCAAGCCTCATAGCCTGCCAATGCCATCAAAAATCTCATCTCTCACCTCTCGCATCCCACCTCTCATTCCACCAGGTCAATGCTGCGGATCTTACCATCCACGGCGATCTCCTCCGGAAAGATCGTCCGCAGGGCCAGGCCGGTTCCGGTCACCCGCAGTTCTCCGATGCCGGTGCCGATCCTGACCCTCTCCGTGGTATACTCGATAATGCCCCGGTGGTTCTCCACGATCATCTGGATGTCGCCGAGCACGGTGATCCGGGGCAGGCCCATGACCAGTTCCTTGGGCAGTTCCAGGAAGTGGGCAAGGAAATATTCGAGGCTCTTCATTTCCCTGGGCACAACAAAACCCACCTTTCCCTCCAATTTTATGCAGGTGGGGCGCCAAAGAGACCGATTTGGTGGTTAGTGGTTTGCGGTCGGTGGTTGGAGAGGCAAACAGCACGTCTGGGCCAAAGGAAAACCGCCCTGTTTCATCTACGGGCGGCTTACTGTCAATCTGTCTTTTTCGATGTTGGAAGTTCGACATTCGCAATTTTCTTCGAAGCTCTCTGCTCGATTAGCTTTTTCCTTCGAACCTCGAACATCGAACTGCCGATCTGCCGCACATCAGTTGCGCCGGTGGTGGCGATAGCCTGGCGCCCCAGGTCCTGGATCTCCTCCCTGCTCAACTGGCGGGGCAGGTACTCCTCCAGGATAGCGATCTCCGCTTCCAGTTCCGCCACGACATCCGTCCTGTTGACGCGGGTGTATTCCAGGATATCGTCCCGGCGCATCCTGACCTCCCTGGCAAGAACGTCCAACACATCCTGCTCGGTCAGGTCCGCCCCTTTGGCAATGGCGCGGTATTTTAACGCCGCCCGGGCCAAACGAATCACCGATAGCCTCTGTTTCCCCGCCTGGCGAGCCTTTAACGCCTCTTTCATGTCATTGAACAATCGTTCCTGCAGTGTCAAGAGAACCAACTCCCTAGGACCAGCGACGCTTTCGCGCTGCCTCGGACTTCTTCTTCCTTTTGACACTCGGTTTCAGATAATGCTCGTGCTTACGTGCCTCAACCAGTATCCCGGATTTTTGACAGGAACGCTTAAAACGTCTCAGGGCGCTATCCAGGGATTCGTTTTTTCCGACCCTAACCTCGGCCATACCCAATTCTTCCCTCCCCCCGGCTAAGTTCCGTACGGCGATTCCTGCTGCGAAAAAACAAAATTAATGACCCCATTCTAAGAACAAATGCACCTACATTATACACTACCGGTTTAAAGAGCGTCAACCGCGTCTAGTTGCCAAGCTGCCGCAACTATTCGCCGCTCCCGTACCACAGCACCGCCGCCGCAATGACGCTGCCCACTGCCTCCACCCGGTGGTCAATCCCCAGGACATGCGCCTCCCGCAGCGTCAAGCCACGCTTTTCAAACGCCTCCTCGACCATCATCCGGACCCTGGCCTCCGCCTCGTCCTTGGTACAGCAACCCTCAAACTCCATGATCACGCCGTAACCGTCCGGGTTGCCGATCCCAACCCCGATGGCGGCAGCGATCACCTGGCCGGGCTGACTGCTCGTGATGAAGCCGTAGGCAGTCGGCGTCAAGGATCCCGGCGGGATCTCCAGGTCCCTGCTTAACTGGGTTGACGGCGGCAGGATGCTGCTCACCCGCAGCAGGTTCAGATTGCCGATCCCTGCTTCGACGAGCGCCGCGTCAAAGGCGTTCAGGGGCGTGCCCCCCTCCCCGTGCCCGGCCACCAGGGTAAACTTGCACGGCGTTGCTAACAATTGTTTCCCTCCCCACCCAAAGGGTACCCGGCAGGCGGCCCGTCGAGCCTGAAGCGAAACCCCAAGCCTGCCTCACCAGCTTAGCTCTATAAATTATATGGAAGAAGAGGCTGAATGGTCCCCCGCGCATGAATGCGGGGCGCGGGGTGGGCCTCGTTGCCGGCTCGAGGCTGGCGCCTCGGCTGAAAGCCCGCCGGCACACAGGCCCCAGCACTTTCAGTGCTGGGTCACAATCAAGGAAACCGCCCCCTGAAAATGAGCCTCAAAGCCTGTTGCGTTTAGCATTGCGCCTCTTTTTCCGTATAGTGCCGGGCCACGATTAAGGAAGCCTTCAATATCTATTCAGTCAAGTACATAACAGAAATGACTATTTCATAATTATTAACAAACCCTTGTGAAGGCGGGACAAAATGTTCGCAGAGTTTATCCTGGCAGCGCTGGCCTGCCTGGGTACCCTGGCCGCCTCCCTGGCGGTGTACTTCCATTACCAGGGGGACAGTGAGATTACCTTTGACACCGGGGCCGCCAGGGACTCCCGGGTCACCAAAAACATGCCGCAGCGGACTATCCGCTGCCGCTGCCTGATCCCCCTGGGCAACCGCGGGCGGCAGAATGGTATGGTGATCAACGTTTTCTGCCAGTCGATGTACTATGGAAAGATCATGGAGCAACTGGATATCACCGCCCGCCTGCGGCTGCTGGATGCGCCGGCGCGGCGGAACGGCTACTGGGAGGCGGTGATCGTCAAAAAGAACACTGCCCGCCTGGTGGAGTTGGATGTGACCATCCGTTCGCAGGTCGATCTGCTCAGGGTTGCCAGGGAGATCCCCTGCCTGAAGGTGATCATCTATTACCAGGTGGTCGGGCGCGACGGGATCCAGTGGTACCTGTCAGAAGCCCAGTTCGATCTGGCCGGATAATTTCGATGTTCGATTTTCCGATGGCTAACCGCCACCAAGACTCCCCCGGCATTAATGCAAGGCGTTTGCCGATCCGTTCTAAGACACATACGGAAAGCCACCATGGAAGCAACAGAACTGCTTTAGCGCCGGGGCGTTAAAACCCTGGATAACGGTTTCAAGTTTCAAGGGGAGAGGATGGAAACCTCCCCCTGGAGCCAAGAACCCTTTTGATAGGATTGGCCTTTAACCAATTCTTTTCAATCGAACCTCGAACCTCGAGGAGGTGCGGCATGACTCTAGAGGTAATCCCCCTGCAAACCAAGATCATCACTCCGGAAGACCGGCTGCTCAAAGTCGTCGCCGATTACGCCGGGCCGCATCTCCGATCCGGCGATATCCTGGTGCTGGCCGAGAGCGTGGTGGCCATCACCCAGGGACGGCTGGTCCGTCCGGAGCAGGTCAAACCCACCCCTTGGGCGCTGGCCCTGGCCCGTTTCGTCAACCAGGACGGCAGCCTCTCCTCCCCTTATGCCATGCAGGTGATCATGAACGAGAGCGGCGCCCTGCGCACCCTGCTCGCCTTCTGCGCCGCTGCTGCGACCCGCCTGGTGTTCGGCCGCCGGGGGGATTTTTACCGGTTTGCGGGGCAGCAGGCCTCCCTGGTGGATGACGTCACCGGAAACATGCCCCCCTTCGATAAGCACATCGTACTCGGCCCCAGCCATCCGGAGCAAGTGGTAGCGGAGATCAGGGAGCAGTTCGGTGTGGAGGCCGCCATCATCGACGCCAACGACCTCGGCCGCACCAGGATCCTGGCCGCCACCAGCGGGGCCGGCCAGAAACTGCTTTTAAAAGCGTTCAGGGCCAATCCCGCCGGCAATGCCGATCAGCAGACCCCGATAGTCATCATCCGCAAAACCCGTTCCTGACGGTGCCCCACCCAGAGGGTACCCGGGCGCGCACAGAGGTCAGAAACAAGAAGGCCGGCTCTGAGGCTTCGCGGGTGCCCTCTGGGCGCGCTCCCGTGCTCCGCATTCCCGGTGTGCAGGCGGGCTAAGATGCTATGTTTTTTTATCTTTCCTTGAGGCCTCTGAGCAGTTACGTGTTTTCAATATTTTTCTTGACGTGCCTGGATTTTTCTTGACGTGCTTGGATGTGGATGTTAACATCTCATCAGGAAAATTTATAAAACATAATGTTTTTCAGGGGGACATAATTGAAATGAGAGAGCGAGTTATCCACTCCGCCAGGGAACAGATTCAAAAGTACGGCTTCCGGAAATTTACCATTGATGACATTGCTGCGGACCTGGGGATAAGCACCAAAACCATTTACAAGTACTTCCAGAGCAAGAATGAGATCATTGGGGCGGTCTGCGCTGCCGCTAGAGAGGCAGACAAAAGGCAATGTCTCGACATTCTGACCTCAGAAGGTACCTGGCTTGACAAGACCATGGCGCTCGCCCGCAAGGATGCGGGAAAGAGTGAGCATTTACATCTGAATCAAGAGTTAAAAAAGTTTTTTCCGGATGAATGGAACAAGAATTGTGGTTTATTTGACTCTATTTCAGAACAGATAAAAGACTTCATAAGGCAGGGAGCGGCCAGCGGTGATATCCGCCCCGATATCAATCTCGATGTGGTTGATATCATTGTGCGCTCATCCATTATAGGGCTGTTCGACGCCGAGTTCGATGACCTGAGCTCGAAGCAGATTATTGACGAGTTGGAGAAGGTTGTCATGTGCGGGATTCTCAGTCCTACCAGCAAAATAAGGGGAGAAATAGCAAAATGAGGGGAGAAGGATCAATGCAAAGCAAGTGGAAACTCTGGTTGGCGGCGGTGGCGGCAATTACCATTCTCTTTGTACTGGCCAGATTCCTCAGCAACCCCAAAACGCAGGCTACCGGGCCGACGCAGATCAAGACCGTCGTTGCCCAAACCGTTGCCAGGATGGCAAAGGAGCCGGCACTGGCCCTGACGGGCAGTATCGAAGCTGTTCAGGAGGCTGCGATCAACCCCCGGGTATCCGGGCAAGTGTCCGGCGTGCAGGTTAAAAATGGGGATGCTGTGACGCCCGGGCAGCCACTGGTCCTGCTGGATGACAGCAGTTTCCGGGACACCCTCGCCATCGACCAGGCCAACCTGGAATCGGCGCAGGCCGGCCTGGAATCGGCGAGCCAGACCTACCAACGGGATCAGGTCTTGTCTGACAGCAACTTTTTATCAACCGCGGATCTTGAGAATGCGAAGGTGGCCATGGAAACCGCCCAGGCCAATGTCAACTCTGCTGCGGCCACAGTGAGCAGCGCCCAGGACTCCCTGAAGGACGCAACCATCTGCTCCCCGATCTCCGGCGTGGCGGCCAACTGCGATGTCGAGGTCGGGCAATATCTCTCTCCCGGCATTTCTCCCGCAACACCTCTCCTGGTAGTCGAGGACATCTCCAGCGTCTATGCGATGGTCGATATCGAGCAGGGCAACCTTCCTGCGGTCAGGCCGGGCCTGGCGGCCAAGGTCACCGCCGATGCTTACGGCGACCGCGTCTTCGACGGAACGGTAGAGCAGATCAACCCGGTAGGCGACGCCACCTCGCGTGTCTTTGCCACCAAGATCAGGGTGGCCAACGAACCTCACCTGTTGCAGCCCGGGATGTTTGTCAAGGTGGAGATCACGACGGGTACGCCCGTCGAGGTCATCGCGGTGCCCCAGAACGCGGTGGTCAGCAATGCCGGCCTCTATTACGTCTTCGTGGTCGACGGCGGCAGGGTGAAACGCCAGCAGGTACAGACCGGCCAGGTGATGGGACAGATGGTGGAAATAACATCCGGCCTGGCGGAGGGGCAAAAGGTTGTCCTGACCGACGTCGATACCCTCCAAGACCAGGACCAGGTAACTGTGAGTGATGAGTGATGAGTAACGAGTAATGAGTGGAAAGCCAGGGACTATGGCTTGAGACGCCAGATTCAGAGAGCAGCTATGTCTATCATATCCAACATCACGGAAGGATTCGAACGGAGGAACCCGCGTGAGTTTCACCATTTTCTCTTCATTGCCAAGTCTCCATACGCTGAAGTGAATGAGTCAGGAGTCAAGTGACTACTGAATTCTGAATACCTCCGGGTTATGCGGCGGCCTTCGAGTTTCCTGAAAGAAGGCGTGACGTAAAATGAGCATCACTCATCACTCATCACTCATCACTCATCACTATATTTGTGCCGGGGAGGAAGCATCTGTGAACCTGAGCGATCTGAGCCTCAAAAGGCCGGTTTTTGCCACAGTCCTCATTTTGGCCCTGTTGGCCCTGGGCATCTCCAGTTTCGTGAGCCTGAATATCAACGACATGCCGGATATAGACATCCCTTACGTAACGGTGTCTATTGCCGAGCCCGGGGTGGCCCCGGCGCAGATGGAGACCGATGTCACCAAGAAGGTGGAGGATGCCGTCGGCCAGATCTCAGGCGTCAAGCACATCACCAGTTACAGTGATGAAGGACTTTCCCAGGTGCTGATCGAGTTCACACTGGAAACGCCTCCTGATCAAGCAACCCAGAATGTGAGGGACAAGTTGAGCGCAATCAGGGGTGATCTGCCGCAGCAGATCCAGGAGCCGGTCATCTCCAAGTTTGACCTCAACTCCCAACCGATCGTCTCACTGGCTGTGAGCGGCCGCATGCCGCTCCGGGAGATGACCACCCTGGTAGAGGATGTGGTCAAACCACGCCTGGAGAAAATCGACGGGGTGGGCCAGATCACTACCTATGGCGAAGAAACCAGGGAGATCCAGATCGATCTCGATAAAGACAAGCTGGCAGCTTACGGGATCACCACCACCGCTGTGCTGAACAACCTGGAAAGCCAGAACATGGATGTCCCCGCCGGCCAGTTGAGCAGCGGCAGGAATGAGGTGACCGTACGCACCGCGGGCAAGATCGACACTGTCGAACAGTTCAGGGACCTGCCGGTGGCGCGACAGAACGGAACGCAGCTTTACGTCAAGGACATCGCTGACGTCGAGGATGGCATCAAGGACCAGGACAGCCTGGCGCGTTTTGATGGCCAGCCGGCGATCGGCATCGACCTGGCCAAGCAGTCGGGCAGCAACACCGTATCCGTGGCAGATGAGGCCAAGCAGGCAGTGGCGGAACTGAAGCAGCAACTACCGCCAGATTGCGCCATTGACGTGGTGCGCGACAATTCCGTCGATATCAGGGACTCGGTCAACGATGTGATTCGGACGATCTTCGAGGGAAGCCTGCTGGCAATCCTGGTGGTGTTCCTGTTCCTGAAAGACTGGCGCAGCACCCTGATCAGCGCTGTGGCGCTCCCCACCTCCATCATTTCCACTTTTTTTATCTTCAAGCTTCTGAACTATACCCTGAACACGATGACCCTGATGGCCCTGTCACTGGCGGTCGGCCTGCTGATCGACGATGCCATCGTGGTGATCGAGAACATCTCCCGGCATTTAAAAATGGGCAAGCGCCCCCTGGAAGCCGCCCGGGATGGCACCTCGGAGATCAGCCTGGCCGTCCTGGCCACCACGCTGACGATCGTGGCTGTCTTCCTGCCGATGAGCATGATGACAGGAATCATCGGCAGGCTGTTCATCCCTTTTGCGATCACGGTGGTCTTTGCCGTGCTGGTATCCCTGCTGGTCTCCTTTACCCTGGTGCCTGTACTCTCGTCGCGCTATCTCAAAGGGGATAAGGGGTCAGGCGGAGGGTGGCTGAATCGTTTCCTCTCCTGGTTCAACGGGCTGTTTGAACGCCTGGCGGGCATCTATGCCATCTTGCTGGCGGTAATGCTAAAGAATCGCCTGTTGACCGTTGTCATTGTCATCGCCCTGTTGGTCATAAGCTTTATGCTGGTTCCCAGGCTCGGTGTCACCTTCATTCCGGATCAGGACACAGGGGACCTCAGCATTGCTGCCAATGTTGATTCCGGGTTGAATCTCAGTACAGTTGACGGCATGGACAACCAGATTCTGAGCATGCTTAAAAAATACCCTGAAGTCACAGAAACCTACTCCACAATTCAGACCAACCAGATCAACGTCTATGTGAAACTGGTCGACCGCAGCAAACGCAGCAGAACAGACAAGCAGATCGCCTCCGCTCTCAGGCAGGACCTGAACGCTCTGCCAGGGATGCAGGCCTCTGTCGACACCGCTTCCAGTATGCCTGGCGTGACCAAAGCGGTCACCTATGAACTGCTGGGCGACGACAATAACACCCTGCAGGCTTACGCCGTAAAGGCGCAGCAGATCATGGCGAGCATACCCGGGGCGGTGGATGTGGGCAGCAGTTTCAAGCCGGGCCAGCCAGAGGTGCAGGTACGGATCAAGCAGGATGCAGCATCCGATCTCGGGGTATCGACAGCGCAGGTCGGCGACGTCCTGAACACGCTGTTCAGCGGCGTGGTGGTCGGACAGTATGAGGACGGGGGGGACCGCTACGATGTCAGGGTGCGCCTTGGCGAGGAGCAGCGCCAGAGCGTCGAGGACCTCGACAACATCTACATCCAGAGTCAGTACGGTAGCTCCGATGGAACCCCCCCGCTGATACCGTTAGGCCAGGTCAGCGAGCGCACTTTCTCCACCAGCCCCAGCGAACTGATGCGTTATGACAAGCAGGGGGATATAGAACTCACCGCCAACCTTGAAGGCATCTCTTCGGGAGACTTCAGCAGCATCTTCGCCAGCAGGGTGGCCCAGGAATTGCACTTGCCGCCCGGCTATCAGTTGTACGCCGGTGGCACGTCCGAGTTGCAGGGCGAGAGCTTCTCATCCATCGGGATCGCCCTGGTGCTGGGCGTCCTGTTCATGTTTTTCGTCCTGTCGGCCCAGTTCGAAAGCTTTATCGATCCCTTCGTCATCATCCTGTCCCTGCCGCTGGCGATCATCGGCGCCATCCTGGGACTCCTGATCGGGGGCAGCCAGATCAGCATCATGTCGCTCATCGGCATTATCATGCTGATGGGACTGGTCACCAAGAATGCCATCTTGCTGATCGACTTTGCCAAAGCCGAACGAAGGCGAGGGACGGAACGGAGCGAGTCCTTGATCAGGGCCGCCCGGATCCGGTTTCGTCCGATCATGATGACGTCACTGGCCATGATCCTGGGGATGACACCCCTCGCCCTGAAGCTCGGTTCGGGTTCCGAACTCAGGGCGCCAATGGCCCATACCATCATCGGCGGATTGATCACCTCCACCCTGTTGACGCTGGTGGTGGTGCCGGTGATCTACGCCCTGCTGGACGACATTCAGGGCAGCCTGTTCGGGAGGCGCGCCGGCGATCTGGATCAGCCCGGCGTCGTACCTCCCGGCCCGGCGCCGTTCTCCAGCGGACAGTGACAGGATCGCATCCCCTGATCCAGTGTGCCGGGACAACCCCTTCACGGCGGCGAGCTTTCATGTTCATGCTATTCTTGGTCAAACATCCTATTGAATATACCGGAAGTGATGGTCAATCTTGCTGTGCCAGCGCAGGAGGTAGTCTCCCTCAGTCGCCCAGGGCCCTGCGTTGTGGATGACCAGGGGCACGCCGTCTTTCCGCCTCCGGTCGGAGATGATGGCGATATGGTCAGGATCGGCGGGGAGGCCGAACACCACGATGTCGCCGGGCTGCCACTGCACCAGGTTGCTGGCGTCGCCGGGTTTGACATCCTTAGTCAGCATGGCGGCATGGCGTTGAAAGAACACGTCCAGGACGCCCACCTTCCGGAAATCGATGTTGGGGTCCGGTTTCTTGACGAAAGCACTATAGGCAGCAGGGTCGGCCTGGATGTCTGCGTCCACCATATCCTTGAGGTTGTATCCGGCAGCCCCGAACGCCCGCCAGATGACATCGGCGTCGTCGCCCCGCCCCTCCGGCGGGTAGCCGCCCTGATAATAGGATGTGTCATACCAGGTGTGCCCGGTGACTTCTAGCCTGGCGCCGTTAACCAGGTCGATGGAGTCCATGATGCCGTTGTGGTTCTGGTCCTGATCCGGCACCACCGTGGGCACCAGGCACTTTCTCTGGAAAGTGACGGTGTCCAGGAACGGCAGATAGTTGATGCGGACCAGGAGCAGATCCCCAAAAGTACCCAACAGTGCTATGGCAAACAACAGCACCAGTGAGAACAGCCAGATCTTCTGCAGGCGAGTCATGATTTTCCCCCCATTGAAGGATCCCGGTTGTTTCCTTACCTTATTGCCAGCAATCCTTTAACTTCGCTTTGAAGTTCCCCGCCTCAACAGGTGGCGGGTTCAGATTATTAAATCAGAGGGAGTTCAATCTCCTTCTGATTAGCGAAGTTAAATGAATTAATGAGCCGTGCCATATGTTTGCTTCCACCGCATCCGGGCTTACCGCCCGGCCTGAAAGAATGCGGCGCACAGGGCAAACAGGCACATGGCTAATTCAAACTTCGCTTCGCTTCGTTTGAATGCTACCACGATCTGATACATATTGTCTCACGGAAGATTATACTGCAATATGCAACAAGGAGTCCTGCCTGCCTGGCACAGGCCGGCCAACGGACAGGCGCCACAATGCGGCCTGGCTGTGCAGATGTGATGCCCCAGGGCGTCGATCAGGGCGTGATACTCGTTGTAGAGGTTTGTGTCCGGAGGCAGGGTTCCCATGAAGAAGGACTGCATCTCCCGGTAGGAGATCCGCTCCGGAAAGTACCCCAGCCGGTGAAAGATCCGGTGCGTATAGGCATCGATCACGAAGATCGGTTTGCCGGCAGCGTAGAGCACGATAGCATCGGCGGTCTCGGGCCCGATCCCGTAGATGTCCAGCAGACGACGGCGCAGGCCCATGGCATCCTGTGCCAGAAAAGCGCCCAGGTCGCCCCCGTGCTCTGCCGCCACCACCCGGCAGAAGGACTGCAGTTTTCTGGCCTTCTGGATATGGTAGCGGGTGGGGCGCAGCAGTGGCGACAACTCCTCCTCCGGAACAGCCAGCAAACTATCCAGGGAGAGCAGACCGGCCGCTTTCAGGTTGTCGATGGCTGACGTCACGCTCCGCCAGGTGACGTTTTGGGTCAGGATCGCCCCGACGATCATCTCGAAGGGGCCATCTGCCGGCCACCAGTGCCGGGGGCCGAAGTGGCCGTAGAGACGCTGATAAATTTTCATTAACGCTTTCGAGATATCAAGGGAACGGTTCACATGATCTTGCACGATCTCCTCATGGTTTCCAGACAGACTCGAACAGGGTATTTTCAGAAAAGATTTTCACCTCTGCCGGCACAGCACGGTGGCCGGCGCGGCCTGAAACGCCCCACCCGGCACTAATGCAAGGCGTTCGTTGTATTTACTTCATACAAATATGTGGAGCCACCTTGGAAACTCCCAAATCACTTAAGAGCCGGTTACCGACGGCCGCGGTACGGTCAGCTATTTCTCCCGGGCGGGATCGATACCTGGCGGCGGCATCAGCTCGTAATTTCCCAGGCGCTCCAGGACCTTGCCCAGACGTTCCCCGGGGTTGGCGTTTTCCTTGTAAAGAGTCAGCATCTTCTCGGCCATGGCCAGCACATCATCCTCGGTCAACCCTTCGTACATCGCCCGGCCCAGGCAGGGGTCCTTGCCCAGCTTGCCGCCGACCACCACGGTGTATCCCTTGGCCCGGCCGAAGACGCCGAAATCCTTGATCCAGCCCTCGGCGCAGTTGTTGGGGCAGCCGGAGACACCGATCTTGAACTTGCCCGGCAGGGCCATGCCCAGGAACCTCTCTTCCAGCTTCAGACCCAGGCTCATGGCGTCCTGCCGGGCGTTCTTGCAGTAGAGCAGGCCCGGACAGATCTTCACGCTCTTCAAAATCTTCTTGCCGGTAGGCGCCGGCTCCATGCCCAGGTCCTGCCAGATCGACTCCACCTGGTCCGCCTTCACGCCAAATAGGGCGATCCGCTGCGCCCCGGTTATTTTGACCATTGGTACCTGGTACTTCTCGGCAACCTCCGCGAATCTCTTCAAGATCCCGGCAGTGAGCATCCCGCCCACGAGGCGCGGGATGATCATGTAGGTCTCCTTGTCCCGCTGCAGCACAGCGCCGCGCGGAGCCTCTCCCTTTGGAACCTCTCCCATCGGTTTAGCCCTCCAGTGTGTCCTTTTTAAAAATCATACGACCAAATAACGGTTGGCCCTCAGCTTTTGGCCGTTTGACGTATGCCTTTTAGCAGTTGGCAATCAACTGTTGGTCGTTGGAATACGATACTGAAGGCTTACGACCAAAGTTTTTTTGCCCTCCAACCACTAACCGCTAACCACCAACTACCATCTAGCCCGGAGGCCAGGTCATGAACCGCCCGCCCATCAGGTGCAGGTGCAGGTGATGGACGGTCTGCCCGCCATTGTCCCTGGTGTTGATCACCGTCCGGAAGCCCTCCTCGGCCACCCCCAACTGCCGGGCAACCTTGGTGGCCGTCAGCAGCAGCCTGGCTACCAGGCCGGCCTGCTGCGCCCCCGCATCCAACAGCGAGTCCAGGTGCGTCTTGGGGATCAGCAGCACGTGGACCGGGGCCACCGGCTTGATATCCCTGAACGCCAGGAATTCGTCGTCCTCGTAGACAATCTGGGCGTTCAGTTCGTGGGTGGCAATCTTGCAGAAGATGCAGTCGCTCATCTCTTCTTCTCCTCTAGAGAGTCTTAATTACCTAGCTTCCAGTAGGCGAAATTCAATACCCGAGGGTTCACTCACTCTTTTCGAAGCGAATATTCCCAGTGGATACTCGCCGGTCTATTTTCATGCTACTTGGCAATTGTATTTTACCACAATGTTGGACCAACCCAAATCGCGGATCAATAATCCACAGTCTCGCCGTAAAGGGTGTCCCCCTCCAACCGCTTCAGGGCACGCACCTGAACCAGGCTGCCCTGGAGGCCGGTGCTGCCAGCCGGAGCGGGAAAGACTATTCTCAAGTAGTTGTCGCTGAGCCCATCCCAGCAGCCGCTCCGTCCCGGCGCCGGCCGCGCCTGCCGCTCCACCAGGACCGGCAGCGTTTGACCGATGAACCGGGTGGCGAAGGCGGCAGCCTGCTCATCGGCCAGGCGGCGCAGCCTGCTGCTGCGCTCGTCCTTGGCCGCCGGCGTCACCTGGCCGGGCAGCTCCGCAGCACGGGTGCCGGGACGCGGCGAATACTTGAAGACGTGCAGGTCCCGGAACGGGAGGGAAGCGATGAAGCGGTAGGTGTTTTCAAAGCGCAGGTCGGTCTCGCCAGGAAAGCCCACAATGACGTCCGCAGCCACGGCCACTCCCGGCAGGCGCTCATGGACGCGGTGGAACAGGTCGCCGTAATCTGCCGCCCGGTAGGACCGCCCCATCAGGGCCAGGATCTCGTCATCCCCGGACTGTAGGGGCAGGTGCAGGTGGCGGCAGATACGGGGCGAGGCCAAGACATCCAATAACTCATCGGGCGCCTCTGCCGGTTCCACCGAGCTCAGGCGCAGCCGGAACTCCCCGGGTAGTTGCAGCAGCAGCCGCAGCAGAGATGCCAGGTTGACGCCGTCTGCCAGGTCCCTGCCGTAGGCGGAGGTGTGGACGCCGGTTAACACCACCTCCCGGAAGCCGGCCGCCAGCAACTCTTCCAGCCGTCTCAGCGCCAGC
Source organism: Thermacetogeniaceae bacterium (assembly GCA_050013155.1). GTDB lineage: Bacteria > Bacillota > DSM-12270 > Thermacetogeniales > Thermacetogeniaceae > Palsa-1188. The sequence continues at coordinate 29,150 of JBEKFU010000033.1, forward strand.
TCCGGCCGCAGGCTGCGCACCGGCCCCCGGGCAAAGGGCACGATGCAGTAGGAGCAATACTGGTCGCAGCCGTCCTCGATCTTCAGGAAGGCCCTCGTCCGGTTGCGGGGCCGGGGGATTGGCAACTCCTCGAAACCGGCCGCCTCCGATAAAGGGGAGACAATACAGAGCGCAGCACCGCACCAGTGCCGGGCAGTGACAGGCGTGTCCCCTGCGGTATCCGTCGAGGGCGCGGCGCCCGAATCGGAAGGCCGCCTCTGAGGCTTCGCGGGTGCCCTCTGGGCGCGCTCCTGTGCTCCGCATTCCCGGTGTGCCGCCGTGCTTTCAGCCTGAGGCGAAGCCTCAGAGGCGGCGTTCAGGCCGGACTGTAAGCCCGGAGGAGGAGGAAAGCACGCCGGCGCACAGGCCGGAGGCCGGAGGCCGGGGGTCAGATTTTTTCCCATATGCTTTTCGCTTTCTTCCGGCCTCCGACCTCTTGCCTCCGACCCCTGATCCCTGGCAGCCTGCTCCACCAAGTCGACGATCCGTCCCCGATCCTGAGTGCCCACCAGCACATCCACCCCCAGGGACAGCACCTCTTCCGGCGCCGTCTGGGCGTAACACCCCACTACGGCGGTCACTGCCGCCCCGCCCCGGGCTTCCTGCGTCGGGGTTCCATCGGCGTCGGCCGGGCACGGGCGACGACCCACCGCCCGGCGGATCATCTGCCGTGACTTGTGGTCGGCCAGGTGGGTGACGGTGCACGTATTAATTATGTAAACTTCAGCCGGGCTGTCGAACCCTACGATCTCGTAGCCTCTCTCCCGGAACAACTCCTGAAGCGCAGCAGTCTCCTGCTGGTTGACCTTGCAGCCAAGCGTGAAAAAGGCGACCCTTCTGGGACGCCCCACATCTTCCTTTTCAGGCGCTGATGGCTCCACCCAGGTCACCCCACTCGTACAGGATCAGGCTCAGGCCGACTAGCCCGGCCGTTTCGGTGCGCAGGATGCGCTTGCCCAGGCCGGGGCGCAACCTCAGCACGCGGCAGATCTTATTGGCATCGCCGGGGCTGAGGGGGAACTCACCCTCCCTGGAGCACACGGTTGGCAGAAAAAAACGGTGCACCGCAATAACCCTTTCAATCTAATAATTCGTAACTACCCACTCAAAGCAGTCCATCACCAAGGCTTCTGCGTCAACATCAGGGGCTGGCTGCATCCCACCGCCACCGGCGGTGCTACTAATGTGACTAACCTCCGGTGGGTGCCCCGGCCGGGATATTCTTATCCGATAAAGGCATCCTTCATCTTCTCGAAAAAACCCTTGCCACGGGAATGATACTGGTCGTCCCGCTCCAACTCCTCGAACTGCAGGAGCAGTTCCTTCTGCTTCTCGGTCAGCCGGGAGGGGATCATCACGTTGATCCTGATCACCTGGTCGCCGCGCCCATAGCCCTGCAGATGGGGGATCCCCTTGCCCCGCAGGTGGAACACGGCGCCGGGCTGGGTGGCCTCGGGAATTTTCAGGCTGGTCTTGCCCTCCAGGGTCGGGATCTCGATCTCGTCCCCCAGGGTTGCCTGGACGAAGGAGATGGGGATCTCGCAGATGACGTCGTTTCCCTGGCGCTGGAAAAGCTTGTGCGGCTTGACGCGTAGGGCGACGTAGAGGTCGCCGGGCGGACCGCCGCGTGTTCCCAAATCCCCCTCCCGGCTCAGGCGCAGGGTGGACCCGTTATCCACGCCGGCTGGCACGGTCAGCTTCACCTTGCGCGGCCTCTTGACTTTACCCCTTCCCTGGCAGGCAGGGCAGGGTTTCTCGATCACCCGGCCCTCGCCGCGGCACTGGTCACAGGTCTGTACCGTCTCAAAGCGCCCGAAGGCGATGGACTGGGTGATCCGCACCTGGCCGGTGCCCTTGCACCAGGGGCAGGTGACCGGCTTCGTCCCGGACGCCGCGCCCGAACCGTCACAGTCGCCGCAGTCCTCCCAACGGCTGATCCTGACCTCTTTTTCAACGCCGAAGACCGCCTCCTCGAAACTCAGGTCCAGGTCCATCTGGATGTCAGCGCCGCGTTGCGGCCCCCGTCGCTGCTGCTGGCCTAAACCGCCGAAACCGTTGAAAAAGACGTCGAACAGATCACCGAAGCTCCCGAAGCCGAAGTCAGCGCCTGCGCCCCGGCCAAAGCCGCTAAAGTCACCGTTGCTAAAACCGGCATGGCCGAACTGGTCGTACCGCGCCCGCTTCTCCGGGTCGCTCAGGACCTCGTAGGCCTCGGCCGCCTCCTTGAACTTCTCGGCGGCCGCCTCTTTGTTATCCGGGTTCATATCTGGATGGTACTTGCGGGCCAGTTGCCGGAAGGCCTTCTTGATCTCCGCCTCCGTGGCCGTCTTGGCAACGCCAAGCTCTTCGTAGTAGTCCCTCTTTGCCAATAGGCTCACTCCCAAAAAAACCTATGATCCGCCATCATTATATTCATCACCACGATGTTAAATCAACTGGATATTCATATTCATAAGCCGGCTATTTTCCCTCGTCGTCCACTACCTTGTAGTCTGCGTCAACCGTGGGGCCGCCATCCCCACTACCGGAAGCGGCGGTCTCTCCACCCGGAGCACCGGGTTCGCCGCCAGGGGTCTGCTGGGCGTTCGTCTGCTGGTAGACCTTGGAGGTCAGGTCGTAGAGCACCTTGGTCAGGTGCTCGGTCTTCTGCTTGATCAGGTCCAGGTCCTGCCCCTCCATGGCCTTCTTCAACTCATCCTTGGCCTCGTTGATCTTGCCGGCGTCGCCCTCGGGAACCTTGTCGCCCAGGTCCTTGAGGGTCTTCTCCGTCTGGTAGATCAGGCTGTCCGCCTGGTTGCGGGTCTCGGCGGAGGCCTTCTTCTTCTTGTCCTCTTCGGCAAACTGCTCGGCGTCCTTCACCATCTTCTGGATCTCGCCCTCATTCAGGTTGGTGGTGGCGGTGATGGTGATCGCCTGCTCCTTGCCGGTGCCCATGTCCTTGGCGGTGACGTGGACGATGCCGTTGACGTCGATATCGAACTTGACCTCGATCTGCGGCACCCCGCGCGGCGCCGGCGGCAACCCGGTCAGTTGGAAGCGTCCGAGGGTCTTGTTGTCCCCGGCCATGCCCCGCTCACCCTGGAGCACGTGAATGTCTACGCTGGTCTGCATGTCAGCGGCGGTGGTGAACATCTGGCTCTTGGAGGTGGGAATGGTGGTGTTGCGCTCGATGATCCGGGTCATCACGCCGCCCAGGGTCTCGATCCCCAGGGACAGGGGCGTCACGTCCAGCAGCACGATATCCTTGACCTCACCGGCCAGCACCCCGGCCTGGATGGCGGCGCCCAGGGCCACCACCTCGTCCGGATTGATCCCTTTGTGGGGCTCCTTGCCGAGCAGGCTCCGGATCTTCTCCACCACCATGGGCACCCGGGTGGAACCGCCCACCAGCAGCACCCGGTTGATGTCCTTGGGTTCCATCCCGGCATCGGCCATGGCCTGCTTGGTGGGGCCGATGGTTTTGTCGACCAGGTCCTCGATCAACTCCTCCAGCTTCGCCCTGGTCAGAGTGATCTCTAAATGCTGGGGCCCATCAGCGGTGGCAGTGATGAAGGGCAGGCTGATGGTAGACTGCATGACCCCGGACAGTTCGTGCTTGGCTTTCTCGGCAGCGTCCTTCAAGCGCTGCAGGGCCATCCGGTCCTTGGCCAGGTCGATCCCGCTGCCCTTCTTGAACTCGGCCACCAGGTAGTTGATGATCCGCTCGTCAAAGTCGTCGCCGCCCAGGAAGTTGTTGCCGTTGGTGGCCTTCACCTCGAACACGCCTTCCCCCAGTTCCAGGATGGAGACGTCGAAGGTGCCGCCACCCAGGTCGAACACCAGGACGGTGTGGTCCTCGCTCTTATCGATGCCATAGGCCAGGGCGGCGGCAGTCGGCTCGTTGATGATCCGCAGCACCTCCAGGCCGGCGATGCGCCCGGCATCCTTGGTTGCCTGGCGCTGGCTGTCGGTAAAATAGGCAGGAGTCGTGATCACCGCCTGGGTGACCTTCTCGCCCAGGTAGGCCTCGGCATCCGTCTTCAGCTTCTGCAAGATCATGGCGGAGATCTCCTGGGGCGTGTATTCCTTGTCGTCTATGTGAACGCGGTAGTCGCTCCCCATTTTCCTCTTGATCGAGCGGATGGTGCGGTCCGGGTTGGTGATCGCCTGACGCTTGGCAATCTCACCTACCAGGCGCTCCCCGCTCTTTGTAAAGGCTACCACCGAAGGCGTGATCCGGCTCCCCTCGGCGTTCGGGATCACCACCGCCTGGCCGCCTTCCATGATGGCTACACAGGAGTAAGTGGTTCCCAGGTCGATTCCGATTACCTTGCTCAATGCTTCCTCCTCCAATCGTACCGCATCTCACTTCCCACTATACCTCGGCAAATTCGTCCAGCGATGGCCGTCTGGCCACCTTCACCAGGGCCGGTCGTAATACCTTGCCGTGCAGCAGGTAGCCCTTCTGTACTTCTTCGATAACCGTCCCCTCGGGAGCGTCATCGGTCTCCACCTGTTCGAAGGCCTCGTGGAAAGCCGGGTCGAAGGGCTTACCCGCCGCCTCCACCGGCTGCACCCCCGATTGGGCCAACACGTGCCACAGTTGGCGGTAGATCATGTCGATTCCGGTCGCCACATTTTCCGGAAACAGCGGCCGGGCGGTGGCCAGGGCGCGCTCGAAGTTGTCCAGCACCGGCAGCAATTCACCGATCAGGTGTTCAGCGGCATTTTTGCGGACGTCCTCCATCTCCTGCCGTGTCCGGCGGCGGTAGTTGTCGAAGTCGGCCGCCAACCGCAAATAGCGCTGCAGGGCCTCCTCCAGCTCCTGCTGCTTGGCCTCGAATTGCTCGTTCAGGTCAAGGGCAGCATCCGGGCCGGCCGCATTCACTGCCCCCGCCTGATCCGGTTGCCCTGGCTGATGAGGCTCCCCTGGCCGGTCCTCTATAGTCTCTGTCTCCTGGCTCAAAACTCATCCCCTCTTTTCGACGTGGAATCTTGGCGTTTATCCGCCTCTCTCTTCTTGATGATGGTGTCGATGCGCAGGATCGCCCCGGCCAGTTCGGCGGCCGCTCGCAGGGCGTTGGTCTTCACCGGCAGAGGGTCGATGATGCCCCGTTCCCAGAGGTCGACCACTGTTCCGCTGTCGCAGTCGATGCCCAGGCAGTCGCTTTCCTCCGCCAACTGGGCGGAGACCACGTCCCCCAGCTTCTCCAGGGGATTGAATCCGGCATTGGCGACAATCTGGGTGAAGGTGCGCTTCAGAGCAGCGGCAACGCACTCCACCCCGTAGGCGGTCATCCCTTTAAGCCCGGATTTCACCGCCTCCAGGTCACGCACCACCGCCAGTTCCACCGCTCCGCCGCCGGGCACGACTCCCCCGTTCAGGGCAGCCTGGACGGCGCTGGCAGCGTCCTTGGCAATCCGCTCCCGCTCGCCCAGCACCTCCTCGGTGGCGGCGCCCACCAGCACCGTGGCGCAGGGCTTTCCGCCCCCGCCCTCGATCCGGACCTGTTCCCGCTTCTCATCCTCCCAGGCGCGGCGTGCACTGCCCAGGTACCTGGCCAGCTCCGCCGGGCTCTTCTTCAGAGCGGTGCGCTTGACCGGCCAGGCCCCGGTGTGCTCCGCGGCCCGCTGCCACTCCCTGGTGGAAACCCGGGCCAGGGCGATCACCCCGGCATCGGCCAGCATCTCCCCGGCAACATCGTCGATCTTGCGGTCCACCAGGACCAGGTTGACTCCCATCTCGATTATCTTCACAATATTGTCATGGAACTCCGCCTCCAGGGCCAGGTAGCGGTTGAACCCGGCCTCGGTGGCCAGGGCGCCGTCCTCCAACTCCTCCGGGGCCAGGGCATCGTCGATGACCAGCACCCGGGGCGCCTCCACGCTGACCGGCATCTGCTTGTGCCAGCGCCCGCGGCCCACCAGCACGCCCTCAAAGACGGTGCTGTCCGCTCCCGCAGCGGCAAAAACCGCATCCCGCAGCTTGAATCCGGGCTCCGCCAACTTCCCTGGGCCCACCAGCCGGGCCGCCTGCACTACCAGGTCGGCGATCTCCTCGTTGCCACGCCCGGAGACCAGGGCCACCCGGTACAGCAGGGGGTCACCCGCTCCCTGCACCTGGCGCCCCCGCTGCTCAAAACAGGCCAGGGCCTGCCTGACCCCGACCTGCATTCCCTCCAGCACCCGGGCCACCGGCACCCCGCGCAGCACCTGGTTCAGGCCCTCGCTCACCAGCGCCCCCGCCCAGACGGTGGCGGTGGTGGTCCCGTCGCCGACCTCCTTCTCCTGGGCGCGGGCGGTGTTGATGAGCATCCTGGCGGCGGGATGGGTGGCTTCCATCTCCTCCAAGATGGTGACCCCATCATTGGTGACGGTGATCGTCCCAAAGCGGTCGACCAGCATGGTGTCCAGGCCCTTGGGGCCCAGGGTGCCCTCGACCGCCGCCACCACCGCCTGCACGGCGCCGGCGTTGGTCATCAAGGCAGCAAGGCGCTGGTCGACTTCCTTGCTGTCGGTAACCTGCTTGATGTTCAAGCGCTTGCCACCTTTCAAACCGGAGGTCGGAAACGGAAGCTATAACGTAACTGCTCAGGAGTCAGGAGTCAGAATGAGAGAGAACGGTTTATCGTCTCGAAGAAGAATTCTGACTACTGAATTCTCCCGTGCGCCGCATTCTTTCAGGCCGGGCGTAAGCCCGGATGCGGTGGAAAACCTGAACAGTAACGCTATGACTATTATCATTAACCAGTATAGTGTCTCTTAACCATATGTATCCTTCGATCAACTGAGTTCTTAGCTTCAGTGGGGGTTTGCTTTCCCCCACTGAAGCTTAGAAATCGTTATCGGAGACTTATCCGCTCTTATCCCGCCGCTTCAAAGAAGCGGGGGTATTAGAGCGGAAGCGGGGGTATTAGAGCGGGTTAGTCCGTGATAAATCCGGGCAGGCCGGATCCGGACCCCAGGGTCGATGGCGCCCGGACAATTTAGAAATAACTGTGCGGCCCGGACAGGTAATCCGACAGTGACTGGGCGATGTAGTCCACGATCGAACTGGCCCGGGCATAGTTCATGCGCACCGGGCCCAGGAGGCCCATCGCCCCCACGATATTGCCGCCCAGCAGGTATACCGCGGTGATCACGCCGCAGTCCTGCACCTGGTCATGCCTGTTCTCCCGGCCGATCCTGACCGTGATCCCCTCACTCGTGGTTTCATGCAAGATCTCCCGCAGGGTCTGCTCTCCCTCTACCAGGTCGAGCAGTTTGCGCACCTGCTGGATATCCCGGTACTCCGGCTGCTTCAGGACGTTGCGGGTGCCGCCCAGGTACAACCCGTCCGTATACTCGTGCCTCGCCAGGGATTCCATGATCTCCAACACGTAATCCAACAACAGGCGCTGTTTGGTGAGTTCTTGGTACACGCTCCGCAGCACCGTGCGGGTGATCTGCGAAAAAGTCAGACCCCTGAAGTGATCGTTGAGGACTCCCGCCACCTGCTCCAGGTCCTCGGCGGTCACCGGAAAGTCGAAATCCACGAACTTATTCTCCACCCATCCGGTCTCGCTGACGATCACCATCAGGGCGCGCTTCGGCGCCACCGGGATCAGCCGCACCTGCTGCAGGGCGGTATGCTCCAACTGGGGTCCTGAGAAGAAGACCAGGTAATCCGTGAGCTGGGTCACCAGTTTGATGGCGTGCTGGACAACCAGGGACAGCTCGCTCGCCTGCCGGGCAAAGATCGTATGGATCTGGCCCTCCTCATCGGTTGTAAGCTCACTCTTGCGCATCAGCCGGTCCACATAGTAGCGGTAACCCTGCTGTGATGGAATACGACCGGAAGAGGTATGGGGCTGTTCGATCAGGCCCATCTCCTCCAGGTCTGCCATTTCGTTGCGGATGGTGGCCGGACTGACGCCGAGCTGGTACTTGCGGGCAATAGTCCTGGAACTGACCGGTTCGGCGGTGATAATGTGGTCCTCGACCACTGCCTCCAGAACTTGCTGCTTTCTCTGATTCAGATTCAGCGACATCGGCGCCCCTTCCTCTCCGGTTTCAACAAGTTCTTGGCTTCAGTGGGGGATTGCCTTCCCCCTCTGAAGCTTAGAACTCGTTAATACAGTGATGTAGCCGCTCTTACCTGTGTGCCCGTTTTCCCGGTGTGCCGGCGGGCTTTCCTCCGCATCCGGGCTACGCCCGGCCTGAAGAATGCGGAGCACAGGAGCCGAGGCGCCAGCCTCGAGCCGGCGTTCAGGCCGGGCGTTAGCCCGGATACGGGCGCCCACCGCTTCAGAGAAGCGGGGGCATTAGAGCGGGTAGTCATCTGTGGTTAGCACTCCACTGTTTAGAGTGCTAAATGCTATAAACAACATACCACCGGCCACTTTTTTTGTCAATAGGAACCAAGCTGTGTCCGCTAAGCGGACACAGAGGTCAGAAGCAAGAGGTCGGTTAAAGCAATCAGGAACAGTATGCAAGTCTTGGTCTGACTTCTGATTTCCGGCATCTGACCTCTGAAAACCAGGAGTCTCCGGCTAGATGAACTCCGCCAGCACCCAGTTGGACAGCAGCAGGCCGCGCTCCGTGAGGAAGACAGCGGCGTCGCTCTCCTCCATCAGCCCGTCTCGCTCCATGATCGCCAATTGGCTGCCGTAGAAGAACTCGAAGGGGTGTCCGAACCGCCTCTGGAAGGCCGAGCGATCAAGGCCGCCGGTGAGACGCAGGCCCATCATCACCGTATCCGCCCGCTCCTGTTCGGGAGTCTGGTGTTCCTCCCAGGCTCGGGGCAGTTCCCCACGGGCCACCGAGGCGATGTAGCCGGCTACATCCTCACAGTTGGCGTAACGCACGTACCGGGTGCCGGATGCCGGATGCCGGAGGTCGGAATTTCTAGCATGCTTGCTAGCCTTTTCCCCTGCCGCGCCTTGCTGGGTGTCAACTGGAGCCTGCTTCTCGCTTCTCCCTCTGTTTAAGGCCTCCGATTTCCGATTTCCTATTTCTGTCTCCGCTTTTTCAGGCATCCGACCTCCCGCCTCCGACCTCAGGTAGCCGGAGGCTCCCGCCCCCAAAGCCAGGTAAGGCTGGTTCAACCAGTAGGTCAGGTTGTGCCGGCTCTCCCGGCCAGGCCGGGCGTAGTTGGAGATCTCGTAGCGCTCGAAGCCGGCGGCGGAGGTGACCCGCTGCGTCTCGTACCACATGGCAACATCTTCTTCCTCGTTGCGCTCCGGCAGCCTCCCGGCGGCCACATCCTCCGCCAGGGGCGTCCCTGCCTCCAGCTTCAGGCCGTAGGCCGACAGGTGCTCGGGGTGCAGGTCCAGTGCTCTCTTCAATGTCTCCCGCCAGTCACCCACGGTCTGGCCCGGGAGGCCATAGATCAGGTCGAGGCTGAGGTTGGCGAAGCCCGCCGCCCGGGCATCCCGGCAAGCAGCGTAGATGTCTGCCACCCCATGGACCCGGCCCAGCAACTGCAGTTCTGACGCCTCAAAGGACTGGGCTCCCAGGGAGAGCCGGTTGACACCCGCCCGGCGCAGTTCTGCCAATCCGGCGCGGGTGACCGTGGCCGGGTTGGCCTCCACGGTGATCTCGATGGATTCATTCCACTTGAAGTAGCGTTTTGATAATGACAACAGGGAACACAGGCATGAGGGATCGAGGATGGTGGGAGTGCCGCCACCAAAATAGATGGAGCGCAGGCTCTCCCCGGCAGGTATGGCTGGCGCGGCCAGTTGCAGCTCCCGGCGCAGGGCATCCAGATAGTCATCAATAAGCATTTCTCCGCAACCGCCGGGAGGCAGCGGCTGCGAGTTGAAGGCGCAATAGCGGCACTTGCTCGGGCAGAAGGGGATGTGCAGGTACAGGGCGAGCATCCGGCCTATGGCTCCTTGTCCACTCGAAGCACCGCCAGGAAGGCGGCCTGGGGAATCTCCACCTTGCCCACCTGTTTCATGCGGCGCTTTCCCTCTTTCTGTTTCTCCAGCAGCTTGCGCTTGCGGGTGACGTCGCCGCCGTAGCACTTCTCCAGCACGTTCTTGCGCATCGCCTTGACCGTCTCCCGGGCGATAATGCGGCCGGCGGTATAAGCCTGGATCGGGACATCGAACAGTTGGCGGGGGATCAGTTCTTTAAGCCTCTCCACCAGCACCCGCGCCCGGGCCTGGGCCTGGTCGCGGTGCACGATCACCGACAGGGCGTCCACTGGCTCGCCGTGCACCAGGCAGTCCAGCTTCACCAGCTCCGATGGCCGGTAGCCGGTCACCTCGTAATTCAGGGACGCATAGCCTCTGGTGCGTGATTTCAACCGGTCGAAGAAGTCGAAGATGATCTCCGCCAGGGGCATCTCGTAGACCACCTGTGCCCGCTGAGGAGACAGGTAGTTCAATGTCTTATACTCGCCCCGCCGCTCCTGCATCAACTGGAGCACCGCCCCCAGGTGCTCCGCCGGTGTGATCACCGTGGCCTCTACGAAAGGCTCCTCGATCTGTAAGGCCTCGCCAAGCGCCGGCCAGTTGGCCGGGTTGTCAATGGTCGTCACCCCGCCGTTGCGTAGAGTGACCCGGTAGATGACATTCGGCGCCGTAGTCACCAGGTCCAGGTCGTACTCCCGCTCCAGCCGTTCCTGCACGATCTCCATGTGCAGCAGTCCGAGAAATCCGCAGCGAAAACCAAAACCCAGGGCAACGGATGTCTCCGGCTCGTACTGGAAGGAGGCGTCGTTCAGTTTCAGTTTGCCCAGAGCGGTGCGCAGGTTATCGTAGTCTTCCGGTTCCACCGGGTACATGCCGCAGTAGACCACCGATTGCACCTGGCGGTAGCCCGGCAGTGGTTCCAGGGCCGGCTTGGCGGCCCCGGTGATGGTGTCGCCGACGCGGGTGTCCTCGACATTCTTCAGGCTGGCGGCCAGGTAGCCGACCTCGCCGGGGCCAAGCTCCGCCACCGGCTGCATGGCCGGGGTGAAGATGCCCACCTCACCGATCTCGAAGTTCTTGCCCGTGGACATCATCTGGATCTCCAGGGCGCGCCTAACACTGCCGTTGAAGACCCGAATGTAGGAGATCGCCCCTTTGTAGGAGTCGAAGATTGAATCGAAGATCAGCGCCTGCAGGGGCTTATCGGCATCGCCGCCGGGCGGGGGAATCTGCTCGATCACCGCCTCCAGCAGGTCCTCAATGCCCCAGCCCTCCTTGGCGGAGACACGCAGAGCGCTGCTCGCCTTGAGTCCGAGCACATCCTCGATCTCTTGGGCAACCCGGTCCGGCTCGGCCACCGGAATGTCGATCTTGTTGATCACCGGAATGATCTCCAGTCCGGCATCCACCGCCAGGTAGGCGTTGGCGATGGTCTGGGCCTCCACCCCCTGGGTGGCGTCCACCACCAGGATCGCCCCCTCGCAGGCAGCCAGGCTCCGGGAGACCTCGTAGCTGAAATCCACGTGGCCCGGGGTGTCGATCAGGTTCAGGATATACTCCCGGCCATCCCGGGCGCGGTAGCGCATGCGCACCGGCTGCAGCTTGATGGTGATCCCCCGCTCGCGCTCCAGGTCCATCTGGTCCAACAGTTGGTCCATCATCTGGCGCGGATCGACCGTGCCGGTGATCTCCAGGAAGCGGTCGGCCAGCGTGGACTTGCCGTGGTCGATATGGGCAATGATGCAGAAGTTACGGATCAGTTGCTGGTCCATCATGATGCACCTGCGGAGCGCGCCCGGCGGATCTTGAAGCGCCGCCCCAGCATCTCCAGAGTGAATTGTACCTCCTCCATCCGCAGCAGGGAGGCGATAACAAAGTAAACCACGATACCTACGGCGATGCTGCCGCCAACCGCAGCCAACTGGGACAGCTTGTGGGCGACCCCGAGCAACCGCTGCAGTCGATCTGCCGTATAATAGCAGGCGATGCCCATGGCCACGCAGGCCAAGATCGTCCCGATCCCCGATGACAGGATGCGCCTGCCGTCTATGTGCCCGATTCTGATCCTCAGGATCAGCAGCAGGGCGAGCATTTCGACCACCCCGGCCGAGGAGTAGGCCAGGGCGAGGCCGCCCAGGCCCATCGGCTTCACCAGCAGGAAGCTCATGACGACGTTCAGAACGATCATCCCGATCGTGACCAGCACCGGGGTCAGGGTATCCTTGATGGCGTAAAACGCCCTGGTCAACATGATCTCCGCGGAATAGCCGATGATCCCGAAGGAGTAGAAGAACAGGGCAGCCGAGGTCAGGGCGGCGTCCTGGGGGGTGAGCTTCCCGAACTGGAAAAACAGCCGGGTGATCGGCAGGCCGAGGGCGACCAGCCCCGCCGCCGCCGGAAAGGTCAGGAAATTGGTGGTTCTCAGCCCCAGGGAGATGGACTGCCTGAAATCGCTCCACCGGCCCTGGGCAGCTTGCTCGGTCATGGTGGGGAAGATGGCGACACCGATGGAGGTGGCAAACAGCCCGAGCGGGATCATCATGATGCGCAGGGCAATCTTGGATGCCGACAGTTCGCCGCCAGGCAGGCTGGAGGCCAGGTACTGGGTGACAAAGGTGTTGAAATAGGCGACCGACTGGCTGATCAACACCGGAAACACCAGGATGCCAAACAGCTTCACCCCCGGGTGGCGCAGGTTCAGTACCAGGCGGTAGCGCAGGCCGAGGCGCAGCAGCCACGGTACCTGGACCAGCAGGCTGATCGCCGCCCCCGTCATCACCCCCACCGAGTAATAGGCGATTGATTTCCCGGGGTTGGCGAGCAGCGCCTGGTGGTGAAGGAGATAGAAGCCGACCAGGACCACCGGGACGTTGTAGAGCATGATGCTCAGGGCGTTGCCGGTAAACCGCTTGTAGGAGTTCAGGACGCCGATCATGATCCCGGCCAGACCCATGAACAGGGTCTGGAAAAACATGATCCTGGTCAGGTGGGCGGTCAGGGCGATAGCGTCGGAGTTGAAGCCCGGCACCAGGATATGCACAAACTGGGGAGCGTAAAGCTCCCCGAAGGAGATCGCTATCATCAGGATCAGGAAGATCACGTTGAAAAGGCTGCTGGCCACGTACCAGCCCTCGTCCTCCCGCCCGGTGGCCAGGTAGCCGCCGAAGACCGGTATGAAGGCCGAGGCCAGGGCGCCACCGACCAGGAGGTTGTAGGTAAAGTCAGGCACCGAAAAGGCGGCCTGGTAGCAGTCGGTAAGCCGTCCCATCCCGAACAGGGAGTAGAGCATGGCGTCCCGCATATAGCCAAGGAACCGTGATGTGATGGTAGCGGCGGTGAGCAGCAGGGCTGCCCGGGCGATCCGCCCCCTGGCGCTTGTTTCAGGCATCGTATTCTCCCTCATCAAATAAATAAAGGCATTCAACGTATAGATATTACCACGTCATGCCTTTTAAGAAAAGCTTGGGCCACAGATGACTACCCGCTCTAATGCCCCCGCTTCGATGAAGCGGTGGATAAGAGCGGGTACGTCACTGTATTAACTGGCTCTAAGCTTCAGTGGGGGGAAAGCAATCACGATGGCTACCCGCTCTAATGCCCCCGAGGCGGTGGAATAAGAGCGGATACGCCCCTAGTTAACTGGCTCTAAGCTTCAGCGGGGGAAAAGCAAGCCCCCACTGAAGCCAAGACCCAGTTGAACCCCACTGAAGCCAAGAGCCAGTTGAAGACTAGTGGTTTCACATCACAGTCGCAGGCGACCATCAAAGATATGAAAGACCTTTTTCAACAAATCCAGCGGCACAGCCGGCAAGAGATCATTCAGAACAGCCTTCCGGCGGTCCCAGAGGTTCTCCACCTGGTACTCCGCATAGGCGCGCCCGCAGAAGACCATCTGGCTGTTACCCAGGTCCGGGAGCAGGAAGGCATAGTATTTCTTGTCTCCCCCCAGGGCGTGATACATGTTGCGTCCGGTATAGTCCAACCCGACAGTCAGTACCAGGATAAAGACAAGGATGACTGCCAGTTGCTGCCACTTTCCCAACCCGGCTCAGCCTCCGTTTTCTTACTAATATTTCCCGCGGAGGCATATCTATACCATGCTCGACCGCAACCGGATCCGTGACTTTATCACAGATGACTACCCGCTCTAATACCCCCGCTTCTCCGAAGCGGTGAGATAAGAGCGGCTACATCACTGTATTAACTGGCTCTAAGCTTCAGTGGGGGAAAGCAATCCCCCACTGAAGCCAAGACCCAGTTGAACCGCCCATCCGACCCATCCGGTCTGATGCCGGACGCGTTCGTGCTGTTTCCATAATAAATAAACAGGCTGCTGACGAGATCTGTTCATCAACAGCCTGTTGGCAGATTGGCTACCTTGAAGACCTTGGCTAGGGAATCCTGTTACTCCTTGGCCTCTTCTTCGGCGACGTCCGGCTCATGGCAGGGTTCCTTATGGCACGGCTTGCAAGGATCCTCCACGCTGCAAACACGATCGAGCGGGATGATGATTTTTTCATCGAGTTCCTGGTACTTCTGGTTGTCATCACCAAAGAGGATGACCGTAATAGCTTGGTCATCAGTCCTGACTAATTCGATAAAGTCTCTGCCAACCTCGACGAGACGGCCCCCGACAGCTTTCTTAACGTGCTGACCACAGCAAAATTCCACATTTACTTGTTTATTCAGGAATTCCTCTTTGAGCTCGAACACCAGAGTTTCAGATCCGAAAAGTTCGAGCGCTTTTTCCTCAGCCATTTTAAACCCTCCTTGATTATTGGGGTTACCCTAACTCCATGATATGACAGTAAGACTGACGGTGTGCAAACACCACCCGAAAATCTTACTTTTAAACCAGTTCAACTGTAACAGTGCGGCTTGGGGTTCGGCTCCAGCTCTGCAGCCGTAAAGGTGATCGGTCCGATCACCGTTGCCGCGCTACCAGCCAGGGGCAGTTCAGCAGTCAGGAAATAGGAAACAAGCGTTGTGCCGTTAAAGACAGGGTTGATATCCACATGGACAAAGCTGGTGGTTTTGAAATTGTCAAATCCGCACTCAGCGCTTTCACGGGTGCTGAAGATCTGCGGGCCGGCCACCGGGGTATTGCGGAAGATCCTGAAAATCACGTCCACCTTGCTTACCCCTGTGCCGTTCGTAACGGCCACCCAACCAACGGTGCCGGTCAGCCAGACCCGGTCACCCGCATCCAGACCCAGGGCCTGGGCACCGGTGAGGGTGGCCAGGACCATCGGCGTTCCCGCAAGAGGGAGGGCTATCACTCCGCTGATATTGTTCGGCTGCAAAACACTGGCATTGAATTCGGTCAGAATCGGATGCACACCACCTCCAGGCATGTTTTCCGGGACATCCTGCTTGGCATCTACGTTTTTGACTTCCTCAGACATCAAACTAAACCCCCATTGACCAGAATGGAACCCAAGATGTCAACCGCCATGCTATCGCCCCACCCCTTACAATCACATATACGTGACAGGCCGGGCACTTTATGCCAACCTTATAATGTAATTTTGGATCTGAAATACCGGGCGCAACAGTGCAAAAGAACAACGCAGGACGGCATAGGACGAAAGGTTGCATTTTCCGAAGAGTCATGGTAGGATAGAGTTTGGCTAATTTTGGCCGGAAGGAACGTCGAACCCCACGCATGCAAGCGTGCGCGGGCGGTGCCGGGTCCGGCGGACCGGGCGCGATGTTCCCAGGCATTTAACATAACACCGAAGAAGTCTCCCGCTTCTACAAGCGGGAGATGAATTCGGCAGCTTAGCTTGTATTCTAATTCAGTGGGGGTGCAGACCCCCACTGAATCCCCGAGCGAAGCGAGCGAGTTGCTTTCAGATCTGGGTCACAATCAAGGAAAGGGGGTGACAGAATGGCAAAAAATCGTTCTGCAATGAAACGTGCAGAGCTATCCAAGGAGCGTGCGGGGCGCAATACATCACAGCGGTCGGCCATGAAGACGGCGGTCAGGAAGTTCGAAGAGGCACTGCCAGGCGACCAGGCAAACCTGGAGGCTGCTTTCAACAAGGCGACCCGCCTCGTCGACAAGGCAGCAGCCAAGGGAATCGTGCACCCCAACACCAGGGACCGCAAGAAAGCGCAGTTGGCTAAAAAGCTCCAGTCCAAAACGAATGCATCAACGACCGCATAAATGACCTACCTCCCGGGCTACAAGGCGAGAGGTTTTTGGTTGCAGATCTCCCCAACCGCCGCTTCCAGCAACGACCCGGGTTCTCCCCGCCCCTGTTTGAGCGCCCGGTCCAACTCCAGCAGCATGGACAGGATATCCTCGATCTCCGGCAGTGGGAAGGACGCCATCTGCTGGTGCAGCTTCTGGGCCACGTAAGGATGAATGCCCATCAGCCGGGAGGTCTCCTGGGGAGGTACCCCCTCCCGCTTCAGCAGCGACGCCTCCAGCAGTTGCAAGTAATGCCGGGCCAGCATGGCGGCTATAAAGACAGGGGCCTGCCCCTCGCTCAGCAGGTTGTCCAGGATGCCCCGGACGGCTTCGCTCTTCCGGGCTGCCACCGCATCCACCAGTTCGAAAATGCTCCGGCCTGCGGTGTGGCTGCCTGTTTTCCGGAGCACCGCCTCCGTGACCTGTGACGAAGCCTCCCCCAGGTACAGGACGGCCTTGTCCAGTTCCTGGCTGATCAGGCCGGGGTTGTCACCACACAGGAAGTGCAGGTACTCCGCCGCCCGCCCCGGCAACTGCTTGCCACGCAGGCGCGCCTCATCCTGGACCCAGGCGGTGAGTGCCCTGCCCTTCAAGGGAGGACAGTCCACTACCCAGCCCACATCTGCCACCGCCCGGTACAGCTTATCATTGGCTTTCAGCCCGGTATCAAAGAGCAGGACGAGCACCAGGGAGGGGTCGCCGGTCAGTTTCAGATAAGGCAGGCAGAGGCCGGCAGCAGGATTGCGGGCCACCACCAGGCGCCGGGACACACCCAGGGGCAGAATGGTCAGGGCCGCGTCCAACTCTGCCACTCCGGCATCCTGATCCCATTCCAGGTAGTCGACGGTCTCGCTGCTTTCCAGCCTGGCCCTGAGAGCGCGGAGCAACCTGCGGGCCAGATACTGCTCCTCTCCATGAATCAGCAAGAGGGATGGCACTTCACCCCTCCGCAGACGTTGGCCGGCCTCAAACTGGCTCAAAACAGGCACGCCCGTTCTCCTCTCGTGTTATCGAAATTAAACCATATCCTGTTTGAGCGGAGCAATCCACGCAATGTTCAATCCAAACCAGGTTTTCAACTGGGTCTTGGCTTCAGTGGGGGATTGCTTTCCCCCTCTGAAGCTTAGAGCCAGTTAATACAGTGATGTAGCCGCTCTTATCCCACCGCTTCGGAGAAGCGGGGGCATTAGAGCGGTTAGTCATCTGTGGTAACACCGGCCGTGTGCGGCCGCTCGATCAATCTCCGAAGCTGATACCAACTGCCCGGGCGGCGTGCACCAGTTGCCCATCCGGAAGGACGTTGGACGGCTGCTTGGTCGCATCCTTGAGCGGCACGGTAGCTATCCGGGTGCCTTTCAGGGCCACCATGTAACCGGAGCGGCCATCCAGGGCCAGTTCGGCGGCGGCCACCCCGAAGCGGGTGGCCAGGATACGGTCGGTGGCCAGGGGAGAGCCACCCCGTTGAATGTGTCCCAGCACCGTCACCCTGGACTCCATACCCGTCTCCTGCTCTACCAGCTTGCGTACTACCTCGCCGATGCCTCCCAGCCGCAGGGGGTCGCCGCTGTTGGCGATCTGCTCCCGTACCACCCGTTTCCCACCGGGAGCGGGTGTCCCTTCAGCCACCACGATGATGCTGAACGGCTTGCCCTCACGCTGCCTTCCCCTGATCTTCTCCACCACCCTGTCGATCTGCCAGGGAATCTCCGGGATCAGGATCACGTCGGCGCCTCCGGCCATCCCGCACCAGAGGGCGATCCAGCCGGCATATCGCCCCATCACCTCCAGGATCATCACCCGGTGGTGGGACTCCGCAGTGGTATGCAGCTTGTCCAGGGCCTCGGTGGCAGTGTGCACCGCGGTGACGAAGCCGAAGGTCTGGTCGGTGGCCGCCAGGTCGTTGTCGATGGTCTTGGGCACACCAACGATCGATGCCCCCTGCGAACACAGCTCGTTGGCGATACTGAGCGTACCATCGCCGCCAATGGCGATCAGGCACTGCAGTTGCAAGCTGTTCATGTTCTCCAGCAGAACGGCGCTGATATCCCGGCATTCGATCTTGCCGGATGCCGCCCGCACCGGGAAGCGGAACGGGTTGTCACGGTTATTGCTGCCCAGGATGGTGCCTCCCCGGTGCAAAAGGCCGGATACCGCCACTCTGTCCAGCAATTGGTAATCCTTCTCGTAGATGCCCCGGTAGCCATCCTTGAAGCCCCATACCTCGACGCCCTGGGACAGGAGCGTCTTGGTGGCTGCCCGGATCACCGCATTCAGGCCCGGACAGTCTCCTCCTCCGGTAATGATTCCCATGCGCATCTGATTTCCCCCCTAACTCCAGCCTACGCTGAAGGTTCCCTGGTCAGCTTGAAGATCACCGTCCGGTCCGGGTCGGGACAGGACCAGGTGGTGGATTCACTCCCTTTGGCCCAGGGGAGTTCACCGCCGAACAGCAGGGCCGACACCCCCAATTCCAGCGAGGCGTAGGCAAAATGGCAGAGCCCGCCGGGCAGCAGGTGTGTGAACTCGAACCGGTCCCCCACCTTGTGGCCGTAACTGCACCGTCCATCCCCCCTGATCTCCACAACCTCTGCGATCACCTTGTACTTGTATTCGGGCATGATCAGACCTCCCTGGCTCATAGTATTGCTTACAGAATTAGATTTGTTTCTTCATTTTTCCTGCCGGCGCCAGGCCGAACCTGGTTTAATTTAAGGTGACCGGTTCCCATTTGCCACCCCGGAGCATAGTTTGAAGGAGAAAGGTTTTCGTTAACGCTAAAGAACGATTAGGGAGGAAAAGCTTTGGGAGAGAACGACATGGCGGAGATCCTCCGATTTCTGGAGTCCATGGACACTCCGGACCTGTCCAGGGTGGAGGCGTTTCTGCAGTCCAGGGGCGTGTCCGCTGAAAAGCTGCGTGCTGCCTATGGGATGCTGGATCAGATGGGGATTCGCTATGACAGACAGC
The DNA here is from genome assembly GCA_050013155.1 of Thermacetogeniaceae bacterium. GTDB lineage: Bacteria > Bacillota > DSM-12270 > Thermacetogeniales > Thermacetogeniaceae > Palsa-1188. The sequence continues at coordinate 48,233 of JBEKFU010000033.1, forward strand.
CCGAGGAGATGCCGGACCAGGGGACACTGATGTCCATGTTCGACCAGTTGTCATCGGGCCTGGACAGCCGTACCCGCCAGCAATTCAAGGGCATGATGGACAGGAACACAGGCACGGGGCGCCTGAAATCCTCTGAAGATGTGCTCAATTATCTGAAGAACATGAAAAAGGAATGATCAACAAAGAGGCTTACCGATTTTTTTATTTCGGGAAGCCTCTTTGATTACCGCAAAGCCCGCTTGCCGGACAATCAGGATGTAGAATCCGGGCGGTCTGCCAGGGTCACATTCGCCGTGATTGATTGCTTGTCGCGCCAGATCGTCAGGCTTATCTTGGCGCCGACCCCAGCCTGCTGGACTTTCTGAAGCAGGTCATTTGTGTCGGCTACAGCCGCCCCGTTCCAGCCCGTGATGATGTCTCCCTCCTGGAGGCCCGCGCTGTCGGCCGGTCCGCCGCTGACCACAGACCTGACGACCACCCCGCTGGTGCCGCTATAGCCGTAGGCAGTGGCCACATCCTGGGTCACATCCTGGATCTCCACCCCCAGCCAGGGATGAGCGATGTGCTCACCCTTCATCAGTTCGTTCAAGACATCCTCGACGGTGTTGCTGGGGATGGCAAAACCGATCCCCTGCGCCTGCTCGTTGACCGCGGTGTTGATCCCAATCACCTCGCCGGCCAGATCCAGCAGCGGCCCGCCGCTGTTGCCGGGGTTGATGGAGGCGTCTGTCTGTAGCAGGTTGCGGTAACTCCGGCTCTCAATGGTCATCGATCGCCCCTTGGCGCTGATCACCCCCACCGTGACGGTATGGTCAAGTCCATAGGGGTTGCCGATGGCGATCGCCCAGTCGCCCAACCGGATCTTGTCGGAATCACCCAGTTTCAGGTAGGGCAGGTTGTTGCCGGCATTGATCTTCAGCACCGCCAGGTCGAGGTCCTTGTCACTGCCCACTACCTGGGCATCAACCGACTGCGACTGCCCCATCATCGTGACCTTGATCGTCTGGGCGCCGTCGATCATGTGCTGATTCGTCAGCAGGTAGCCGTCCGCCGAGATCAGGAAACCCGAGCCCAGTGCCTGCTGCGTCTGGGTTTCAGGCTGATTTAAATCTTGCCCGAAGAACTGGCGGAAGAAAGGGTCGTTGAAAAACGGGTTATCCACTTGAATGGTGGCCGTGGTATCGATCCTGACCACGGCAGGTCCCGCGCTGGCAACCATGTCGGCAATGGTATCGGGGCCGAGTCCCAGCGTGGCGCTGCCGCTCGTAGTATCGCTCTGGCTGGCCTGCGACGGATTCAATTCGGCCAGCACCGGGTTCATCAACCTGTTGTGAACTGAGGCGAACAGAACCCCTCCCGAGAAGGCAATCCCGGCAAAAAAGGCAGCCAGAACGATCCCTACCAGCCAACGTCTGCTTCTCATGTTCATACGTCAATCCCCTCCCTGCAAAATGGTCATTAGTAGTTGGTTGTTACCCGGATGCAGTGGACAACAACCTAGCCACTAACCATTAATTTACTCTTCTGTCTTGCTGTTCACGATCTCTGGAAGGCATCCTGCATCAGGCGCTCCCCCCTGCCCGCCCCCGGCATTCTCAACTGCCGGCGCGCTGTCCGCCTGAAACGAGGCAGAGCCCGCGTTCAGGTCTTCGGGCGCCTGGCTCCCATCCTCGGCCTGCCGCTTTTCTTCGAGCTGCCTGGCCCTTTCCTGGGCCTCCTGGAGTTCCATCTCCCGGCTGATCTCGTTCCAGGTGCGCTGGGCAGTAGAGGTCACCTTGCGGAGTTCCTTGGCTGCCCTCCCCAACACTCGCGCCACTTCAGGCAGCTTATCGGGGCCGAAAACGACCAGGATGATCACGGAGAGCAGAAGCACTTCTTCAACCCCAAACAACAGACCACCCCCAAAATATTATAACCCGCTTCCCCCTTAGGGACAACCATCCCCAAAAGAAAACCCCCCGCTCTCATCGGGCGGGGGTTGTTGGAATCGGATGCCGGATGCATGATGTCAGATGTCAGAATTGCATGTCAGACTTGCCCGGCACTAAAGTTGCTGGGTAGCATCTTCGGTAGTTTCACATATTTGTCTAAAATAGATACAACAAACGTTTTCCATTAATGCCAGGTCTAATCTAACATAACACCGAAGAAGTCTCCCGCTTCTACAAGCGGGAGATGAATTCGGCAGCTTAGCTTGTATTCTAATTCAGTGGGGGTGCAGACCCCCACTGAATCCCCGAGCGAAGCGAGTT
>JBEKFU010000034.1:0-35743 GCA_050013155.1 Thermacetogeniaceae bacterium
GGCACGAACGTCGCCAGCGTGGATACCAATTTCACAAATGGCAGCCTGCAGCAAACCGGTAATAATACCGACCTGGGCGTAAACGGAGACGGGCTGTTCATCCTGGGCTCCGGCGGCAATCAATACTATACCCGTGACGGCGACTTCAGCTTTGATGCCTCCGGCAATCTGGTCAGCAACACCAACGGCATGACTGTCCAGGGATGGATGGCAAATTCAAGCGGGACGATATCGACTTCATCCACCCCGACGAACGTCACCATCAATCTCAATGCAACAGCCCCGGCCAAAGCAACCAGCAGCGTGGTCATGTCCGGCAACCTCGACTCCCAGCTCAACAACGGCACGCTGGCATTTAACGAATCAGAGACAGTGCCATTTGTATCAAACGGAACCGCGGCACAGATCAACTTTACCCAGACAGGCACGTCCGGCACGTCCAGCCTCTGGAACTGGACCGTCACTGATGGCACTGGGGCATCGGACGGCTCCGGGACGATGACACTGGATTCCAATGGAACTGTGACGGCAAGCAGCGGTTCAGCGACTGTCGGAGCAGACACAATCACTCCTCCCGCCACCGGCTCTACTAATGCCAATGCATTTACCACCAGCGGCACATTCACTACCGACCCCAGCAGCCAGAGCTTCTCTCCCACGGGTAGCGCAGCGTCCACATCCTTTACGGCATATGATGGAAATGGCAATGCAACAAACTGCAAGCTTACCCTTACCCAGGGAAGCGCTTTCAACACCTGGGACTGGACTGTCACTGACGCCAGCACCGGGGCATCGTACGGCACCGGCACGGTTACTATGGGTTCTGCCACGGGAGATGTTACGTCATCAACAGGAACGGCTACAGTGCCGATCGTCAATTCGTTAACAGCCACGACGACTGACTACACCATTACTCCTCCGATCTCCGGCACTGCCGTCAATGCCTTTACAATTGCCCTTAGTAGCGCCCCCACCACACCTGCCGGCAATCTCGTTGGCATTGGCGCCACAAGCGCCAACGCCACGACCTTCACTACACCGGCGGATGACGTGATCCCGAAGGTGTATGATGCGCTGGGAGACCAATACTCAGTCGATCTTGCTTTTACAAAAAACAGCGTTGGCAGTTGGGGCTGGAACATTAATAGCATCACCGACAGCCAGGGAAATACATATACCCCTTCCTCCGGTGGAACCGGCAGCCTGCAGTTTGGTGACACTGGCGCACTGCCCTCAGGGACCACTGGAACGTTTTCTTTTGCGCCAACAACAGGTAATATAGCGCCGGTAAGCATAACTCTCAATTTCTCCGGCCTGACTCAGGATGACGCTGCCAACTCTGCCGCGGTGCAATCCCAGAACGGTTATACATCAGGGACGCTACAGAGTTACACGATCGATCAGACAGGAACAATTACGGGTTCATTCTCCAACGGAGTTACTCAGGCCCTGGGGCAGATCGCCCTGGCCAACTTTCCCAACCCCGGCGGACTGGCAAGCAACGGCAACAACCTCTACGAGGCGACCGCCAACTCAGGCACCATCACCGTCCAGCCGGCAGGAACAGGCAGCCTCGGCACCATCCAGACCGGTTCACTGGAGATGTCCAACGTCAATCTCTCTCAGGAGATGTCGAACATGATCATCGCCCAGAGCGGTTTCGATGCCAACTCCAAGGTGATCACCACCGACGACCAGTTGCTGCAGACCCTGGTCAACATGGTTCAAGCGTAATTCTCCTCGCCATCCCAGCATCATTGATCTGGAATTGGCTGAACCAGGCAGCAAACGAGGCTATCCCGTCACATCAGGGATAGCCTCGTTCTGCGATCGTTGGATTGGTGAATCATCTGCTACGATGATTTGACCGTCAGCGTAAAGCTCTTGCTGAAGATAAAGTTATTGTGGTCCTGGGCGATGACCAAGAACGGGTAGCTTCCGGCCGCCGTTGTCGGGACGTCTCCGTTTCCGATGACGTTGATAGTGAAAGTTCCGCTAGTAGATGTAGTAGGTGTACCAGTTAACCAGCTCGGCAGCCCGAATATGGTGTAGGTGAAAGTAGCGCTGGTATTGGTACTCTCTTGTGCCTGAAAGGTTGCGCCGCTGTACGAACTGCCTGCAGTAGCTGCCGGTACAGTGGCGGTTTTGAAGGAGATGGTGGGGGCATTCACTGTCAGGCTGAAGGTACCATAAGCAATGGCAAGCGTGGTGCTGTTATAAACTTCTGAGGCGACGACCATGATCGGGAAGCTGCCCGCCACTGCCGGTGTGCCAGTAACGGCCCCGGCAACAGGCCCGGCGCCCAGTTCCAAGCCAGAAGGCAGACCGAACTGTGAGTAACCGAACACGGCGTTTTTATTGCCCGAATCCTTTGCCGTGAAGCCTGCTGTACCTTTTGCCGGGTATGCTTCTCCTGCGGTAGCCGCCGGCAGTGTGGCTGAGATCGTGACGACTGGCGCCTTGATAGTCAGGGTGTAGCTCATGGTAACGTAAAAACCATTAACGTCCTCAGCCATAACCTCTAACGGATAGATGCCCGCCGCTGTCGGTACACCGGAGATAGATCCATTACCATTACTAGCTATAGCATACTCCAGGCCAGCAGGCGGCGGGATGGGACTCTGATTATTAATCGGCGTTGAAGGGAGTGGTAGGAAAAACACTTCGCAGGTAACCGTCCCGGTAGAGCCTGCCTCCCTGGCGGTAAAGCTGCCGCTGTATGAGACTCCCTCAAAGGCCGCCGGCAGTGTGGCTGTGATCGTGATGACTGGCGCCTTGACAGTCAGGGTGTAGCTCTTGCTGGCGGAAAAGCCATTAGCGTCGGTGGCAGCAACCACAAAGGGGAAACTTCCCGCCGCTGTCGCTGTGCCGTAGAGAGCCCCTGCCGTCGAGAAGGTTACCCCCCCTGGCAATGTGCCACCTATCTTGCTGAAGGTTATTACGATACTGCTGTTGCCAGTCTCGGTAGCTTTGATCTGCGGGGCATGGGTCTGGTTAAAGGGCACGTTCTCAGTCACAGCCGACAGGGTGCCTGTAATGGTGATGGTTGGCGCCTTCACCGTCAGGGTGGGGTAGACACTGGCGTAAACAGCGCTGCCTACAGAAGCATCAATCTCGAACGTGAAGCTTCCTGCTACTATTGGAGTACCCTCAATCTTTTTCGTACTCGTACTGAAGTCCATACTCGCAGGCAGCCCGCTCCTATAGGAACTGTTATAACTGTAAGTGTACGTCCCAGTGCCTGAGGCTTTAAATGCCGTAGCCTGAGTGTAAGATTGTCCCGCCGTGGCAGGACTGAGGGTTGTTGGGGTAATTGTGACCTTGGCCGTTGCCGCCGCTGCCGTCATTGGCGCCAGCAGAGCCAGCAGCAGGGACAAGATGACCAGGACAGCCGCTATCCTTTTTCTGTTACGCACATTCTTTCCTCCTTTCAACTCAACATGGTTTACCATCAGAACACACGTAAAACCGGTCTTGCTTTCTATATTAAGCGGCCAAAATTCCCGGGTTTGGCTGCTTAATACCTGAATCAGGGAGGCCTGTCTGCATCAAAAGCCGAACTCATGCCATATCACCACTCCTTAGGCTCGTTGACTTCACGTCCCTGTTTGGCGCCTGGTTTGACCTTTCAGTCATTGCCTGTAATTTCTTTTTTTTCTGCAACAGATTTCTTAATTCCTTTATTGTTGTATCAATTTGTTACTTTAGTCCTATTGGTTGACTACCAGAACCCCCCCCGGCGCTCACGTACAGAAAAACATTCCGGGTGAACAACCTGCCAATCTTCTGGAGTGGCGTATGTCGCTCACCCTCACGCATTGAATCCTCAAGTCTCCGTATACTATTTCGGAAGATAACCGCCCCGCTTTAACTATTTGGGCGAGGTTCTAAAAATTTTACTTACCTTAAATAACCCGGCACCCATTTAGCGCGTCTTGAGGGGCAAAAATTTTTGTTTATTATTTTTCTAAAGTCCCAGGCGCCATGAACGATATTAACAGTGAATGGAAGTTGCCGGGTATTGAGCAGCCAAGTATCCCGGGTATGCGGCCGCTTGATATCAAAAGCGAGACAGGCAGTTTCACAAAAGTCAAAAAGGAGGTTAAGCCAAATGATCATCAACAACAACGTTGCGGCCCTGAATACCTTCAACGCCTTGAACAAGAACACCACCGCCATGAACCAGGCACTGGCGGAACTGTCTTCAGGCAAGCAGATCAACTCGGCCGCTGACAATCCTTCCGGTCTGACGATCAGCGAGCAGATGCAGGGCCAGATCAACGGCCTCAGCCAGGCCAACAACAACACCCAGAACGGCATCTCCCTGATCCAGACGGCAGAGGGCGGCCTGACCGAGACCCAGGGCATCCTGCAGACCATGCGGGAGTTGGCCGTCCAGGCATCGAACGGCACCAACACCACCGAGGACCTGCAGGCCATCCAGGACCAGATCAACCAGTACACGGCTCAGATAGACGACATCGGCAACACCACCCAGTTCAACACCATCAACCTGCTCAACGGCGGGGCCGCCGTAAGCGCAGCCGTGACAGGCTCTGGCGCAGCGGATATCACCATTCTGGGAGGCACCGGCAACACTAAAGCAGGCGCTACCGTGTTGCTGAGTGGATGGACAGCAGCTACGGCTGCTAGCAAGGACATCACCAGCGGCGCGGCTTATACCAATGTAAATGCCCTGTTGACGGGAGCAACCGATGCAATAACAATTAATGGTGTCAATTTCGCATTTACTAGCGGCAACACAGTTCAGAATGTGCTGGATGAAATCAACAACGCCAACATTGGGGTTACGGCCACCCTGTCAGGCGGCGACATAGGGATCACTTCAACTGCCGTTGGCAGCAGTTCGGCCATAAACATCACCGGAACTTCCACCAACTCCTTTACGGCACTTGCAGGAACGGTCAATGGAACGGATGCTTCGATCAACTCGAGCGGAACAGCGTACTCTGCTACCGGAAACACGATCACCATTCAAGGTGGATCGGGAGCTGGGTTGCAGTTCAAGGTCAATGGCTCTAGCGCTACTACTGCTAGTGCTGCTAGTGGTGCATCGATCACTGTCACTAACAATGGCGGCCTGACCCTGCAGATCGGCGCCAATCAGGGCCAGACCATGTACATCTCCATTGACGACATGCGCTCTACTGCCCTCGGCGTCAACGGCCTCGACATGACCACCAGTGCGGGCGCCCAATCTGCCATCACCACCGTCGACAACGCCATCAGCACCGTATCGGCCCAGAACTCTACTCTCGGCGCCTACCAGGACCGGCTGCAGGACACCAGCGACAACCTCACCACCTCTTCCCAGAACATCAGCTCGGCCAATGCCACGCTCGTCGACGTGGACATGGCCTCGGAGATGTCCACCTACACTCAGGACAGCATCCTCGTCCAGGCGGCCACGGCCATGTTGGCCCAGGCGCAACAGGTGCCGCAGACCGTCCTCAAGCTGTTGCCGTAAATTCAAGAAACCATCAACAAGCAATCGGGGCCGCGAAAGTCCGCGGCCCCTCTCCTTTTTTCCTAAAGATCGCGGCGCCGCTGACGATAATTTAAATGGATACCTTGTGCTTGTCAGAATGAAATTAACAGCTTCCCTAGTTGGGTGAGCAAAGTGAACATCAGTGGCGCCAAAGCTTTCCGCCTTCGGCCCGGCGCAAGCCAAATTTTCCATATCTTGAGGGAATACAAGAGGAGTGGTGAGTACTATGGACATATCAGCAGCGACGACGTCGTCGTCGAGTTCGACATCCGATTTCTATAACACCAACACCGTCACCGGTCTGGTCGACGGCATCAACGTCGATAGCATCGTATCGGGGCTGATGACCGCAGCGCGCGCCCCGGAGGACACCCTCGATCAGCAGGTGCAGACCCTGCAGTGGCAGCAGCAGGACTACCAGACGATCAACACCGATCTCCAGAGCCTGCAGAGCACCGCTTCCAACCTCAAGCTGCAGGGAACATTCCTGACCAAACAGGCCAGCTCGTCCAGCAGCGCCGTCACTGCCACCGCCGGGACCTCGGCGTTGGATACCAGCCACACGATCTCCGTATCCTCGCTGGCCACCAGCGCCAATATGACCTCGGCCTCGCAGATCACCGCCCTCACCTCCGATACGGCAGATCTCAGCAGTCTCAACGGCCTGAACCTGAGCACCACCCCAGTCACCAACAGCGACGGCTCCACCAGCAATGACGTCACGTTTTCCCTCAGCGACGGCACCACCACCAAGGATTTCAGCATCGATCCGAGCAGCCAGTCGCTGGATGACGTGATTAACGACATCAACAACAGCGGCCTGAACGTTCAGGCCTCCTGGGACAGCACCCTGCAGCGCTTCTACCTGACTTCCACCGCTGCCGGATCGTCCAACAGCATCACCTATACCGACGAGAACGGCACCAACCTGATGCAAACACTGCTTGGAACCAGCAGCACCACGAATACCGTGTCCGGCACCGACGCCGCCGTGAAGGTCGATGGCACGTCCTACAATTTCGACAGCAACCAGTTCACCATCAACGGCGTCTCCTATTCCCTGGTGGGCACTATTGATGCCAACAATCCTGCCACCGTCACCGTGTCCAACGACACCAGTTCGGTCGTCAGCACCATCCAGAGCTTCGTCACCGCCTATAACAACACACTGACCGACGTCAACAACATGCTGACCCAGACAGTCTACTCCGGCTATTCCCCCCTCACCCAGGATGCCATCACCGCCAAGGGTCTGGACTCCACGGAGGTCGACACTTGGAACACCAAGGCCCAGAGCGGCCAGCTGAACAGCGACCCGCTCCTGCAGAGCGTCCTCAATGACTTGCGCGACGCCATGAGCACTCCCGTCAGCGGCCTGAGCGGAACGGTCAGCGTCAGCAACGGATCGCAGCAGGTGACCGCCACGGCCAACCAGATGGGAGTGATCGGCCTCACCACCAGTTCATCATACACAAGTTACGGACAGCTTACCCTGAATACGGACCAGCTGACGCAGGCGCTGCAATCCAACCCCCAGGCCGTGATGGCCCTGTTCACGACCAGCCTCGACTCCAACGGCAACCTCATATCCGACAGCAGCCAGCAAGGTCTGGCGACCCGTCTCTATAACACCCTGACCAACTCCATCTCGGAGACTACCGACAAGGCCGGCTACTCGGGCGAACTCTACGACACCAGCTTCATCGGGCAGGAGATTGACAGTGATAATGCTCAGATCTCCACCTGGGACACCCGTTTAAATGACCTGGAGCAGAATTATTACACTGAGTACGACGCCATGGAGCAGACGCTGTCGCAGATGAACACCGAGAGTTCCTGGCTGACGGAGATGTTTAGCAGCAGTAGCAGCAGCAGTTAATGAGCACAATAGAAAAAGCGGGCATTTTAGTGCCAAGGAGGGGATGAGCAATGCAGATCAAGGGCAATATGGCGGCCACTAACCAATTGCCAGTCAGCAGTGCTGTTGGACGCGAGGCAACTGGCAGCGGCGGAAGCAGCCCGGCCTCAGGGCAACCTGAGGAAGTTCAGCATCAGTCAGATCTGTCAGAGGGATCGATCGTCAGCCTGTTGAAGCAGGACGGTGTCCTTGTCAACTTTAGCATGGACAAGGAAACTAACAAATTCGTGGTCAAGGTGATCAACCCCTTCACCAACGAGGTGATCAGAGAGGTCCCACCCCAGGAGATTCCTAAACTTGCATCCAGCATTCAACAGGCGGGCGGGATGCTGGTCGATAAGCATGCCTGATACCTGCCGGCAGGATGAATCATGCACGTCTTGGCCCTCTGCTCATAAAATCGATATAACTTCGCTTTGATGTCCCCCACCTCTACAGGTGGCGGGTTCAGATTGGTAAATCAGCGGGAGTTCAATCTCCATCTGATTAGCGAAGTTATATGAACTAGTAGCCGTGCCATTTGTTTGCTTCGCAAACAGGCACATGGCTTAATTCAAACTTCGCTATGCTTCGTTTGAAAAGGAGTGATCTCTCATGTATGGCGATTCGGCCAACGCCTACAACCAATATCGTCAGATAGCCGTCACCACTGCCAGGCCGGAAAAGCTGCTGCTCATGCTCTATGATGGGCTGGTGATCTACCTGAAGCAGGCTAAACAGGCGATCGAGCAGCACGATCCCGCCACCGCTCATACCTTTCTTATGAAGGGGCAGGATATCATCACCGAACTGATGGCAACGCTCAAGATGAACTACGAGATCTCGACCAATCTCTACCGGCTCTACGATTATATGAGGCGGCGCCTGATCGCGGCCAACGTCCGGAAAGATGCGGCCATCATCGAAGAGATACTGGGTATTGCGACAGGGCTACGCGCATCCTGGGCGGCAGCCGCCGAACAGGTCCAGGCAGGTGATTATCGTGCCAGACAAGCCTGAACAAGACGCCTGGGACGAAGCCCGGGGCCTGCTTCTTCACTTGGAGGCCATGACGAACGAGTTGGGAAAAAGTCTGGCCAGCGGGGCGACGCAGAACCTGCTACCCCTGCTGGGTGAGCGCAGGAAACTCCGCGACCGGCTCGAGGCCCTTAGGGAAGACTATGGGATAGTGGAGTGGGCGGGAGGTTCAGCGGCAGATCACCCGACAGCCGCCCAGAACGAGATCGAGGTCGTTCTCAGCCGCCTGGTTGTGGCCAACGAGCGCATTCGTCATGAACTGGAGCAGAGGATGAGTTCGCTCAAAGGGAAGATCGCCGAGGTGCGGCAGACCAGAATGGCCAATCGCCTCTATCAGAAGCGTCGCCGATCCATCAAGGGAGCTTTTATCGATACCAGGAGATAGAATCCAGAACTTGTTATATTAACTTTTTGCAGGAATAACGGCAAAGATTATCTAATTATCAACACGAAGGTGAGTGGTTCCCGGTTTCGATAGGTACGGACTCTTTTTCACAGATATTTTTGAAGTGAGATGATCGGCTTGGACATTCCAGCCCTCAATGAAAGAATCCAGGATAACATCTTCGCCTACAATGTCGGAGAACTTCCGGTGCAAGTGACCGGCTTATTCGAAAATATAGTATCCAGCGGCGCCCTCTCCAAGCTGGCAGCAAACGATATCCAACGCTTTAACCAACTCTTCAGGGCCTGCCTGGAATCTTTACAAAACAAGGATTATCTCCACCTGGCGGATATTCTTCAATATGAGATAATACCAATGCTAACTCGATAGCGAGGACAACTTGATGGGCATCTATTCAAAGAACCTTGACTTTTTCAAACGTAAAGCCCCAGATTTTTTCGATAAACTAATCACTGATGAATTTCGCCATCCCCAATTGCAGGTCTTGGATGAACTTCAAGGCTCCATAAAATTACAGTTGGGTGACCGCTGTTGCTTTTTGCATAGCGTTTACGATAAAGAAAGAGAGATGCAGAATTTATTCGGACAAGCCAACGACGATGAGCAAACCCTGATCATCTTTGGCCTGGGGATGGGCTACTGTGTGGACTATCTAGTGGAGCACCATGTAAAATACCGCGAGGTTCATATTATCGAGCCCTTTGACAACGTGTTTAAAGTCATGCTCGCCCAACGCGATCTCAGCGCCCTGTTGAGCCTGGATCACCTTTCCTTACACTTGATCAGGGAACCGCAAGAGATGTATGGATTGATCTGGAATCAGCTACAACTTAACACAACCATCAAGCTATTGTATCATTTATCATACCGCAGCATCTTCACCGAGTTTTACGACGAGGTGGAACGTCTTTTTGCAAATAGGACAAACATAATCATGTCAACCATAGCGACCACCGACCAGTCTTTGTATATATGGACATCACACCAATTAAAATCCGTAAAAGAGCATGGGCCGCAGGCAGATATTTTATACAATAAATACCATGAAATACCAGCTATAATAGTGTCAGCCGGCCCTTCTCTGGAGCGCCACCTTGACTTGCTGAAAGAGATCGGCGACCGGGCTTTAATCGTTGCTCCGGGGACAGGGGCCAGGATTTTGGATCAACGCGGCATTAAGGCGCACCTCGCTATGGCGATGGACGCCTGGGAGCCCGAAGCAGACATCTTTGAGGGCTATCAGGGAACTTGCCCCCTCGTCGGCTCATTTCGACTGCATCCCAGGATAAGCCAGGAGTTCCCCAACCGTATCCTGTGGTTTGCCACCAGCAACGACAGGCTGGCCCAGTACTATTATCATCGCTTTCAAAATAAGAGTATGGCTGTTATTGACGATAATCCGTCAGTCTCCATTTGCGCAATCGATTACGCCTTCAAACTGGGCTGCAATCCCATCATCCTGATCGGCCAGGACCTGTGTTACTATGACCATAAAGTGCATGCCGGCGAAGAAGCGGGCAGTCTGGCTTCGTACAACGGGGCGCCTCATCACATGCTTGACATTAATGGATTGCCCGTGATTACGGATAATGCTTTTTTATCGATGCGGCACTCTTTGGAACTTCAAAATCAAAAATATGGGGGTAGGGTACAGATTATCAATGCCACGGAGGCGGGTCTGGGGATCCCCGGGATCGAAAACTTGAGCTTTAGAGAGGCGATCGCTCGCTATATCAACCCTCAAGGGTGCGACGTAGCCAAAATAATCGAAGAGGCTCAAGATGTGACAACACACGATAACGCCGGCGAACATGACTTTGTTGGTTTCTATGATCACCTCCTGGATCAGATCGATTTTATCGAACGAAAAAACCGGGACAAATGGGCTCTATTACGAAAGCTTGACAAGTTGCAGAAGCGGCAACTCAAGATAAGCCGCCTTAATGAGCAAATGATCCCCATCAATGACATTAACACAGAACTTGAGTGCAACAATTTCTATAAAGAAGTGATCATGTCCGGGCTTTCTTCAATTGTCCAACATCGCCTGGTTGCTGTCCAATGCAAATTCGGCCCCAAAGAGAAATCCCCCGAAGCATTTAAAATATTTGAGACATTTTTGCTGGATGTTACAGCTAGATACCTGACATTTATTAAAAACATGGTAAATGAAGAGATAGGGGTTACAACAAATCCCAACTGACCGGCGTCCCCCTGTCGACGTCTCTTTTAACGCTCTTTCCCAGTAACGATTTGTAATACTTTGGCTCCAAGCCGAAACCGGGTCGGATAATACGCAGGTTATCGGGTGTTAAGGTGTCGCCCTGCTTCATATCCTGAGCAATATACAGAGAACGGCGATATTTGAGCGAATCCTTTTCGCGCTCGCTAGGGCCATACTGGATACGCCCCAGCGATTGCCAGGCACGCCGGCTTTCCGCAACTAATGCCTCCATTTCCAGCGGTTCCATGGAGAAGGCAGCATCGACTCCTCCGTCAGCACGGCAGGTGGTGAAGTGCTTTTCGATCACGGTCGCTCCCAGCGCCACCGCCGCCAGGGCCACCCCTATTCCCATCGTGTGGTCCGATAGTCCCACCTGACAGTTGAACAGGTCCCTCAGGTTCGGAATCGTCAACAGGTTGCTGTCTTCCGGGGTGGCCGGATAGGTGCTGGTGCATTTCAAAAGCACGATATCCTTACAACCGGCCGCCCTGGCCGTCCTCACCGTTTCATCGAGCTCCGCCAAGGTGGCCATGCCGGTGGAAATGATCATCGGCTTGCCGGTCGCCGCCACCTTCTCGATGAGCGGCAGATCTGCCACCTCAAAGGAGGCGATCTTATAACAGGGTACGTCCAGCGTTTCCAGGAAATCAACGGCGGTATCGTCGAAAGGAGTGCTGAAAGCAATGAGGCCAAGTTGGCGGCAATGATCAAATATCGGCTTGTGCCACTCCCAGGGCGTATATGCCTGAGCATATAATTTGTACAGGCTGGTTCCCTGCCAGAGGCTGGTGGGCTCGCCAATAAAGAAATCGTCGCTGTCGAGATCGAGGGTCATGGTATCTGCGGTGTATGTTTGCAGCTTAATCGCCTGGGCGCCGGCATGGGCAGCCGCTGCCACGATCTCTAGGGCGCGATCCAACGACTGGTTGTGGTTCCCGGACATTTCGGCGACGATCAGCGGTGGGTATTCATTATCCACTTTTCTACCGGCAATTTCCACGCTGTTCATCCTGCCAACACCCCGCTCTAATTCTTAATCAGAAGCAAAAATGCCCCTCTCCAGTTCACTACGGATGGCTAACCAATCACTTTTCAGCAAGGAAAAAATGACTGCGTCATCGTAGAACCCAGACCCTCTGCTTTTCTTGACCGTCCCGCCGCTCCGAAACCCCAGCCTGTTGTGAAACCTGATGCTGGCCTTATTAAAAGTCAAGGCTTCACCTATCACGCAGTCAACGCCCAGTCTGTCAAAGGCATACTCGAGCCCCAGATACCCCATCGCCGTTCCCATACCTCCCGGCAAGGACTCTGGCCTCAAGTAAAAGCCCCAGTGGCAGGTATGGCGTTTCGGATCACGACCGACAAAGTTCATCACTCCGACCGGGTTGCTCTGCCATTCAAAGATCAGGCAAACATCATTTTTTTGCTGCAATCTGGAATACCATACCAGGTGCTCGTCCATCGTGATTATGTGATCATTGAACATATTAGAACGCACCCTGTCGTTATTCCGCCAACCAAGCACCATGGCCAGGTCTCTTTCTTCCAACAACCGGAGGCGGCACTCTTCACGATCGAACATGCTCATTCCCCATTAGCAGAACTATCAGCAGATCATACCGTCCGTTAACCTGGCTACCCATCAGTTTCAAGGCATTGACGGACATATCCCTGAGCTGATCGGGCCTGGAAATCAGCTCATTTATGTGATGCGCCAGCTTTTCAGGCCGCAGTGACTCCTTGGGGCCTGCGCTGATCACGGCTCCGGCTCCAGCAGCGGCCATTACAGTCTGCAACTGGTTATCAGCAATAATCACCACCAGTGAGGGCAACCCCAAGTAACAACGCTCCCACATCGCAGTGCCGCCGGCGCCAATAGCCAGGTCTGCGCCAGCCATCAGTTCTGCCATGTTATCTATCTGACAATGGAAACACGTCCCTGGTATGCGGGAACAAAGCAGCCTGATTTGATCTTGATGAGGATTGCCTGCTCCCACCACTACATCAACGGCAATATCCACCTCACCCAGCATCTGTACAGCCTGTAGCGCCTTACCGGTTTCATTGGAGGGATCGTTACCGCCAAAAAAGACCAGCATTTGCCTCACTATGCCATCGCGTTTTCTGAGCCGCTGTCTTTCCACGAGAAATTCCGGCCTCAGCAGGGCATATTTCGGCCCCAACAGCCTGAGACAATGATCCGGCAAGAGACTCTCGTATCGATCATCCAGGTTGTTATAATAATTCTGATCCAGTAAGATGTCGCAATCGTGCCGCCTGTCAGCCAAATCATCGATCGCCATGATACTTCTGGTCCATGGCCTCATCTTCTCTTCCCAGCTAAAATCAAGTGCATAATGATCAACAACCAACAGGTCTATCCCCCTGTTAGTGTTGCGCTTACTCTCTGCAACTAGAACAGCCATTGTTTCATCAGCATCGGTCTGCGCATCAACTTCAGGCGCCAGATCGCCATCCGCCTCTCGCCGTTCTCCTTGATGATAGAGTACCGGATCAGGCAACTGTTGCACCCTGAAGCCCCTCTTCCTGAGTAGATGGCAGAGGTTGCCCGGCAGGTCGCGGCAGACAAACAATACCTCCGCCCCCTGGTCACGCATGACGTTGGCCAATGTCAAGCACCGCATCAGGTGGCCACTCCCTATGCGCACAGATGCATCAACACGAAAAACTACATTCATAACTGCACGGCCTTCGATGTCATTGTTGGTTCAATTTTTTTTCTAACAAAAACCAGGTCGGATCATCCTGGGGGAAATGCCTATCGCGATAATATACAAAACCATAGCTAATTAATTCAAGATCGTGGAATCTATCCATCAGTTCTCCTGCAAAATCTCTTTTAAAAAGAACGCCCTTATGGCCACGATATTCAATCTCTACCGGCACGCGACTATAATATTCCACGAGACAAATATACTTCCGGCTGCTCTCATATAAAACATCATAAGCCCGAGAAAGCATTTCTGGATTGATATGAATCAACAGACCTTTGGATAACACAAAATCCCGGGGGTAATCGGGCGTAAAATTCAAGATAGATTCTTGGTAAACCGGAATATCTAATTTCTGAAGCATGCTAATTGCCTTTGGATTGATCTCTACCGCTGCTAGTTCGATAGTCGGCAGCAAGCTCCTGATCGCCATCAGGTTGAGCCCACGATTGGACCCGAATTCGATAAGAGAGTCAACTGAACCGGTGTGCTTGAAGATGCTGGATAAAAGAGAGATATTGCCGCAAATCAGTTCGTTCCCCTTATTGCGATCAGTATAGCTATCTCCGAATTCTCCAAACCAGAAACGTTCCTGTTCCGTGTCAAAGTCAACCATGGTCTTCCCTCCTCGCTTCGATCTGTAGCTTTTTCTGTTCTATATGAGAATTTATTGCAGCCCATTCCGGATTGGCCAATAGCAAGCCCAGGATGTCTTGCAGGTTAAATAAAGGGTTAGACGGATAAAGTTTTTCAATGAGCAACTTGATCAATTCAAAATCCTCCCTGGTATCGACGGTCAGGCGATAGTTTGCATGATCGACATCGTTCACAACTGAGCCCAACCGGTAACGCCCGGGCCGTAAATAAATAAATGGCGTCACATGTTCACGTTCTTCAGCAGCAACAGCCTCGACATATGCTTCCTTCAAAACATTGAATGGCAAGACCTCGGTATCCATGCCGCGAGGATATGTCCGTTTCAAGGAATTAGAAACATAGTCAAACCGATCCCCGTGGCCATTGAAGGCATCAATAACTTTATCTATTATTTCAGGATCTATCAACGGGCAATCAGAGGTGATACGCACTACGGTATCAGCCTCGAACTCCAGGGCAGCTCCAAAATACCTGGCCAGGACATCCTCTTCCGGGCCACGAAAATAAGGAACCTGCAACATTCTGCACAGTTCCACCACCGGATCGTCGGTCTTGTTTTCAGTAGTTGCTATGACCAGATCATCACACAACCTGACGCGGCGCAGCCTTTCTACTTGATACTCGAGCAGGGGTTTATTCAACACAGGCAGAAGGATCTTCTTTGGCAACCGTGTCGAAGTCATCCTGGCCTGTACGATAATTACCGTTTTCACTGCAACACCTTCTTGAGGTTGTCAATTACGTAATCTTGATCCTCTTCACTTAGAGCATAATACAACGGTAGAGTGATGGCTTCCTCGTAATACCGCTCCGCCTCCGGAAAATCACCATGTTTAAAACCCAACCTCCGGTAATAGGGCTGGGTGTGAACAGGAATGTAATGCACGTTTACCCCGATACCAGCCTGGCGTAAAACCTCAAAAACCTCCAGCCTGGTTTTTTCCAGGCGCTGCAAATGCAACCTGATCACATATAAATGATAGGCCGAGTAACTGTCAGGATGCTGCCAGGGTAACGTCAACGGCAAATCATGCAAGGCTTGATGATAACGGGCGGCCAGTTCACGGCGCCTGGCCACGAAAGCATCTATTCGCCCTAACTGGCTCAGTCCCAGGGCCGCCTGCAGGTCAGCCATCCGGTAGTTATACCCCAGATCAATTTGCTGATAATACCACGGTCCATCCGGTTCGTCCAGCATCACCCGCGGGTCTCTGGTGATACCGTGGCTGCGCAGCCGGACCAGTATTTCGTACAGGTCCTCCCTGTTCGTCAAGACCATGCCGCCTTCACCGGTGGTGATGATCTTTACCGGATGAAAACTGAATACTGTCATATCCGAAAAGGAGCAGGAGCCCACCTTGAGCTGTTTGTAGCTGCCGCCGATAGCGTGTGAGGCATCCTCGATCACTATAAACCCATATTCGACAGCTAGTTCGTGAATCCTTTGCATGGTACACGATTGACCGGAGAAGTGCACCGGGACCACTACCTTGGGCAATCGGTCATTGGCACCAGTTCGACTCAGCTTCTCTGCCAGTTTTTCCGGGCTCATATTGTAGGTCCGGGGGTCGATGTCGACAAAATCGACCTGCGCCCCGCAGTAGATGGCACAGTTAGCCGAGGCGACAAAGGTATTGGGGGATGTCCACAGATAGTCGCCGGCGCCCAGGCCGGCTGCCAAGCAGGCGATATGCAGCGCGGCAGTGCCACTGCTGACCGCTACTGCATATCTAGCTCCACAGTATTTCGCTACCGCCCGTTCAAACCTCTCTATGGCCGGTCCCTGGGTAATCCAGTCAGATCGTAGAACCTCGGCCACTGCTGCCACATCTGCGTCTGTGATGTCCTGGCGACCATAGGGAATATGCTTCATCGGCTCAGCATCTCCTCATCCGAGGCGGTTAACAATCCCATCCTTCTTTTCTCAATAATTCCTGTAATTGCTCCGGAGTGTATGTCCAGGAGTTGGTGTTGCTGGCATAACGAAATCCTTCTTTCACAGGCTTTCCTTGTGCCCAGTTGGCGCCCTGCCACCATGGATGGGATGGCTTGATCACGTACATATCTTCGACATCGACCGTCAGCCGGGCCTCGTCTTCCGAGATCAACTCTTCGTGCAGCTTTTCCCCGGGGCGGATACCGATCACTTCTACCTGGCAATTGGGGGCGATGGCTGTTACCATATCGATCATGGTCATGCTGGGAATCTTGGGCACAAATATCTCCCCGCCATGCATCTGCTCCAGGCAGTTGATCACAAATCGCACCCCCTGTTCCAGCGACAGCCAGAAGCGGGTCATCCGCTGATCAGTCAGGGTGACTGACCCATTCTCCCTCTGCTTGATGAAGAGGGGAATAACGCTGCCCTGGCTTCCCAGCACATTTCCATAACGGGCGCAGCTAAACCTGGTCTTCCTGCCACCGGTGTAAGCATTACCCTGAATGAGGAGTTTTTCCATCACCAGTTTGGTGGCGCCATAGAGGTTCTCCGGGTGAACGGCCTTGTCGGTGCTGATAGCCAGTATCTTCTCTACTTTGTTGTCAATAGCGGCGTCGATCACGTTAATGGCGCCCTCGATATTAGTCTTCACTGCTTCGATGGGGTTGTATTCGGCCAGCGGCACCTGCTTCAGGGCTGCGGCGTGAACGACGATGTCGGCGCCGTTCATTGCACGGTACAGGCGGTCGCGATCGCGCACATCGCCGATAAAAAAACGCAGGCGATCATCATTGAACCGCTGCTGCATCTCTAACTGGCGGTGTTCGCCCCGTGAATAGACACGAATAGAGGCAGGATCTGCATCTTTTAGAACCAACTCGACAAACTTTTGTCCAAATGATCCTGTGCCCCCTGTAAGCAATATGGTTTTTCCGTCCAGATACACCCCGACACTCCTCCCCGTCATCTACTCTCGCTGTTAACTAGGACTCGCCATTAAAATAGCCAAAGAAAACAGGCCTGAAGCTCTGTTGCCTTGTATGTTTTTGCTATGTTCAATCACTAGGTTAGATACATAATCAGATCTGACTTCCGACCTGGAATGCAGAGCACAGGAGCCTGAAGTGAAACTTCAAGCCTGCCTTCTTGCCTCTGATTTCTACGTTGTCAGGTAGTCCACCAGCGTGGGCGTCATCACCTTGGCGGCTGTTTCCAGGGCCGCCTGGTAGACATTCGATTTCTCGCTGAACTCCACCGAGGCCTGATCAATATCCACGTCCTGCAGGTTGGAGAGAGCGGTGGTCATCGTCGTATTGTCGTTCTGGTTCCTGGTCATGGCCGTATTCAGGCGATCTTCCTTGGCGCCGACCGCTGCCTGTTGGGATTCCACGTTGGTGGTGATGTCATCGATCTGGCTGAGCATACTGCTCAGATCCGTCGTGTCATCATTCTCCATATCATTCTTGATGGTAATGAGGGTATTGAACATATTCGTATTACCCATACTTGTATTACCTGTAACTTGAAACAGATCGGCTCCGTTCGTATTGACGGGCATCTGCACACCCTGGGCCACCTCGTAGTTGATCTGCCCGCTGTTCCCCTGATAGGTCACTGCTGTGATATTCCCATCTGCATCGGTCGTGGTCGCCAGCGGCGGGGTTGTCGTCTGAGTGCCGCCAAATACATACTGGCTGCCGTTGATAGCATTACCGGTCTGCACCAACTCGCTGATGATCTGGTTCACCTGCCCGCCCAAGGTCTGCAAATCGGTGGAGTTTTCAGTCCCGTTCGCCCCCTCCGTCACCAATGACTGCACCTGCTGCAGGGAGCTCACCGTGTCGGTCAGGGCGCTGTCCGTGGTGGACAAGAAACTGCTGGCGGACTGCATGTTGCTGTAATACATACCCTGCATGCTGATGCTCGTATTCAGCGACATAATCTGACTGGTGGCCAACGGGTTGTCCGACGGCTTGGTCACCGCCAACCCGGTCGACAACTGATTCTCGGCCGTCTGCATGCTCTGCAGGTCATTCGACAGGTTGTTCAGGACATTGTTTGCCATCATACTCTGGGTTATTCTCATCTAGCTCATCCTCCCACCATGTTGATGACGGTCTGCATCATGCTGGCGATCACGTTGACCAGCTTGGCCGCCGCCTCATAAGCCGACTGCTCCTGCACCATGTTGGTCATCTCCTCGTCGAGCGACACCCCGGAGACCGATTGCCTGCTGTTGTTCAACGACGTGACCAGGGTGTTCTGGTTGGTCACATCGTTGCCCGCCTGGCTGGATGCTACTCCCAGATCGGAGATCATGCTGCCGTAGAAGTTGCTCGCCGTATCGCTGATCGTGCCGGTACCGCTCCCGGTCGGAAAGTTCAGGTTCTGGCTGTTCAGGTTGAAGATGCTGAGGGCGTTGCTGCCGTCGCCGGGAGCGACCAAGCCATCCACGGAGACATTCATGGTGCTATCGTTGGCAGCGGGGGTATTGGCTGTCAACACCACGTCCGATCCGTTGTTCGTCACGTTGAAGAATGTACTGACATCGCTATCGCCGCTCAAGGCGGTCTGGATCTTACCGGCGACAGTAGCTGCGCTGTCGCCGCTGGACACGGCAACTGATAGAGTTTTGGGGGAATTGGTCATACCCGCCGCCGTGACGACGACCTTGAGCGCCTCATTTTCTGACACTCCGCTTTCGATGGCGAGCGTCTCCACTTGCGCTGTGCCGGATGCAACACCTTGCGTGGTCGTGGTCGACTGGGTCACACCGGAGGATGCGGCGATCTGCTGCGGATTGTTGACAATATTGGGGTTGACCGCAATATTGGCTGCCGTGATATTGTTGGGGTCTTCAGGGTTGGATGCGTCCGAGCCATTCACGAAGAAGGGGATGCCGGTCGTTCCGTCCAGACCATACCCGGTTTCGTGCAGGCTGTTGACGGCGCCGGCAACAGTGGACGCCAATTGGTTGAGGCCGTTCACGTAGCCCTGGACGCCCACGTCCCGGGCCTGCTGCAGGCCGTACAGGGCGCCTCCCAGGGTCGACCACTGCATGATATCGCTATTGCCATTGCCCAGGTCGATGCCCACCTGATTGTTCCCGCTGGAGTCAGGAATCGCTGCCAACTGGGCCACACTCGACCCCTCTACCACCGTGGCGCCTCCGATGCTCAGCGTGGCGGTGTTGTCAGAGTTGATCACCGTCTTGACATTGACATAGGTACTCAGGTCATCCAGCAGGTTGTCCCTCTGGTCGAGCAGGTCGTTGGGGGATAGGCCGGCCACGGTCGCCGATTGGATCGTGACGTTGAGGTTGGCGACCTGCTGGAGGTCGTCGTTGATATGGCTGACGTCGAGACCGATGTCGCTGTTCAAATTGCTCTGCAGGGTCGTCAGTTGGCTCTGCGTGCCCTGCAGATCGTCTGTCAGCGTGGTCGCCGTTTCCACCACCGTGGTGCGCTCCGGCAGGTTCTCAGGTTCCTGGCTGAGAGTGTTCCAGGCCTGCCAGAAGCTGTCCAGATCAGAGTTCAGCCCGGTGGTGCTTGACGTAGCTCCAAAGATCGTCTCCACCTGGCTCAAGGCATCGCTCTGCTGCTGGGACTCGCCCAGCAGCAGGTTCTGCTGCCGGTACTGGGTGTCCAGGAACTGGTCGCGGGTGCGGGTGACGGCTTGCACATCCACGCCCGTCCCGAACTGTCCCGGGCTACCAGATGAGTTCAGGCCTGGAACGGGTATTGACGGGTTGGTCACCTCCTCCGCCTGCTCTCGGCTGTAACCGGTAGTGTTGGCATTGGCGATGTTCTGGGAGGTGACATTGAGACTGTCCTGCTGCGCAATAAGTGCACTTACAGCGATGCTCAAACCCAGGTCTGACAATGCCGCACCCTCCCCTACGCAGAAGCGTCGAGTCTTCCCAAATATCCCTGGGGAGCCGCAGGCATCCCCTTTTGGTCGTAGCCGCCGTTGGCCGCTATTCCCAGTGCCTTCTGCATCATCCTGTTAAAGCTCAGGGACATGCGCGCCAGCAGGCGGTTGGTCTCGTTGATCTTCTGCAGCCTTCTGGATCGATCGACCAGGCCATCTATCTTAAAAGCGTCGGTCTCGGCCAGGCCGAGTTCGATGAGTTCGTCGACAACAATTGACTGCTGGTTCAGGACTTCGAGCAGATCGGCGTGGTTGTCCGGCATCGCTATTCCTCACCGCCTCCGGTGGTTAGTTCGGCCAGCATGCCGGCGGCCACTTTTTCAGGTTCGACCTGGTATTGACCATTACCGATCTGTTGCTGAAGCGACTCCACGACCTTGTCCCTGACGTCCGGCAGTTCCTTGGCCTTGGCCTCTGCCGCCTTGGTAATATCCAGGGTCTGCTCGGCATCCGGAGACAGCACCACGCTGTCGGCAGTTTCCGGGGCCGCAGACGTCCCCGTTGCGGTTTTACTTGTTTTTGCCGTTTCAGTCTTATATGTCTTGGAAACTGAATTGATCTCGCTGCCCGGTATTCTCAGATCCATCTTGATCACCTCTGCTTATATATCGTCAGGCCGCGGTCGAACTTTAAAGATAATTTCGACACAACAGCGGTAATGTCCTGTTCAACTGGGTCTTGACTTCAGTGGGGGATTACTTTCCCCCACTGAAGCTTAGAGCCAGTTAATACAGTGATGTAGCCGCTCTTATCCCACCGCTTCGGAGAAGCGGGGGCATTAGAGCGGGTAGTCATCTGTGGATAATTCCTTACAAGACTTTTTTATAGAAAAACTGCCCCCCGGCAGGCGCCAGGCCGATCTGCCCCGGCTGGAATATCTGCTCCGTGTTTCCGGCAAACAGATAGCCACCCACCCGCAATGCCCCGATCACCCTTTGATAGAGCACGTGCTTCGCCTCCTCGGTGAAGTAGATGATCACGTTCCGGCAGACGATCAGGTCGCAATCGCTGTCGGGCGGCGGCTCCTCGATCAGATCGTGTCTCTTGAAAGATACCGTCTTTTTGAGCCGGTCTTTTACCCGGTATGAGGCGCCAAGCATATTGAAATATTTCTGTAACCGGACATCCGGCACGTTTTTGACAGACCTGTCCGCATAAACTCCCAGGCGCGCCTTTTCCAGCGCATTGGCATCGATATCGGTGGCAATCAGGGAAGCCTCGACTATCCCGCGGTCGGCCAGGATCATCGCCAGGGTATAGGCCTCTTCTCCGGCAGCACATCCGGTGCTCCAGATCTTGAGCTGCCGGTTGCCGGCATATAGCTCCGGGATAACCTTCTTTTCGAGCATCTCCCACTGGGCGGGATCGCGGAAAAACTCCGAGAATTTGATGGTCAGGTGGTCGATCAACTTCTCCAGCTTGGACTGATCGATCCGCAATACCTTCAGGTATGCCTCAAAATCGCCACAACCCTCAAACTTCATCAGGTTGCGTATTCTGCGCTCCATCTGGGTCCGCTTGTAATTTGCCAGATCGATCCCGATCATATCATCGAGGTTCTTGATGAAGCTGTCGTATTCCATGCAGCGCTCCTCCACCACTAACCACTAACGACTAAAAAGCGCCTGAGTCTCAGGACAGCCTGGGTGTGCAATTGCGAAACCCGGGACTCGGTCACGCCCAGCACTTTTCCGATCTCTTTCAGGGACAGGCCGTCGTAATAGTAGAGCGACACCACCAGTTTTTCCTTCTCCGGCAGTCTGGAGATCCCGTCGGCCAGTTCCTGCTTGGTCTCCTCGAAGGTGATGTTCTCCAGGATACCTTCCGTACCACTATCTCGATCGAACTCGCCTGAAGCCTGATTCTGACGCCGGTCGCTGTCAAGCGAAAGCAGGGTCACCGGGGCGATCTTCTCCAGCATGCGCCGGTACTCGTCTATAGTAACTCCCAGGCAGCCGGCCACTTCCTCATCCCCGGGGCTCCTCCCCAGTGACTGCTCCAGCGAGGCTATGGCCTGTTCCACCCGGCGCGACTCCGTGTAGACAGACCGCGGCACCCAACTGAAAGACCTGACCCAGTCCAGGATCGCCCCCCTGATCTTGATCGAGGCAAAGGTCTCGAACTTGACTTTCCTGCCGGGATTATACTTGTCAACGGCGTTGATCAGGCCGGGGATCCCGGCGCTGACGAGGTCATCCATCTCGTAATAGCCCTTGAAAAAGATTGCCAGTCTCCCGGCGATATATTTCACCAGGGCAACGTAAGAAAGGATGATCTGCTCCCGCGACTTCCGGTCCCGATCTTTCAGGAACCTCTCCCACAGCAGGGTTTGCTGTTCAATCTTCTCTAATGACGCCGCCATATCAGTTACCTCCAGCATCCAACCGCTAACCACTGATCATACCCAGCGACTCCACCTGGATTTCGGACTGCAATTCGTTGTAGGAAAGCACGGTCAAGTTAGGCAGTATTTTTTCAGACAGACGCTTGAAATAGAATCTGAGCACGGGCGAACAGAGCACCACCGGCTGGTGTCCTCCCTGCGTCGCCTTTTCCACGCTCGCGCGCAGGTGTTCGATGATCTGCTGGGCACGCAGGGGATCCAGGTTGAGGTGCGCCCCCTGTTCATTTTTAGGCAGGCTCTCCTTCAATGATTGCTCCAGCCCCGGTTCGAAGGTCAGGACGTAGAGCTTCTGGTCCGCCTCCAGCAGACCGCTGGTGATCTGCCTGCTCAGCGCCTGCCTGACATATTCCGTGAGAAAAGCGCTGTCCTTGGTGAGGCGCGCGGAATCCGCCAGGGTCTCCAGGATGGTGTTCAAGTCGCGTATGGATACGCCTTCCCTGAGCAGGTGGGTCAAGACCCTGTGGATCTCGCCCAGGCCGAGCAGCGGTGTCAGTTCGCCTACCACGGCGCTGTTGGTCTTTTTCACGTTGTCGAGCATGTTCTGAACGTCCTGCCTGTTGATGATCTCGTAGGCGTGCCTCTTCACGATTTCGGTGAGGTGCGTGGCGACCACGGCAGAGGGCTCCACCACGGTGTAGCCTGCGGCCTCCACATCGTCCTTGATCGCGCCTGTGACCCACAGGGCCGCCAGGCCGAAGGTGGGCTCCACCGTTTCGACGCCCTGGAACCGGGACTTCACATCGGGCCCTATGGCCAGGTAATGGTCGATCATCAATTTTCCCTTTCCCACCACGGAACCCCTGATTTTGATCGTATAAGCGCTTCTGTCGAGCTGCATATTGTCACGCAGGCGCACCGGAGGAACGACGAACCCCAGGTCAAGGGCACACTGTTTCCTGATCATCAGCACCCTGTCGAGCAGGTCTCCCCCCCGTTTGATATCTACGAGCGGGATCAGGTTGTAGCCCAACTCGATCTCCAGGGTGTCCACCTGAACCATGCCCAGCACGCTCTCCGGCTTTTTCATCTCATCCAGCTCACGGCTGCGGGCAGTTTCTATTTCCTGACGTTTCATCTGCTTTGAGGAACGGTCCAGGGCGTAGGCCGTGAATCCTGTGATGGCCGATATCCCCAGCACGGGCACAGGGGGCATGCCGAGCAGGGCAAGCAAGATCAGGATGCCGCAGGCTATACTGAGGGCCTTCGGATAGCCGAGCAACTGGCTGGTCAGGTCGGAGGTGAGGTTGGTGCCGACTCCGGTCCTGGTGACGATGATGCCGGAGGCCGTAGAGATGAGCAGGGCCGGGATCTGCGTCACCAATCCGTCGCCCACCGTCAACAGGGTGTAGGTCTGCAGGGCATCCTGGAAGGCCATGTTTTTCTGGACAATCCCGATGATGAATCCCCCCAGCACGTTGATCACCAGGATGATCAGGGCGGCGATGGCGTCTCCCCGCACGAACTTGGTGGCGCCGTCCATCGACCCGTAGAAATCCGCCTCCTGCTGTATTTTCTGGCGTCCCTGCCGGGCTTCCTTGTTAGTGATGATCCCGGCGTTGAGGTCGGCATCGATGCTCATCTGTTTGCCGGGCATGGCATCCAGGGTGAACCTGGCGGCCACCTCGGAGATGCGTTCGGCGCCCCTGGTGATCACGATGAACTGGACCACTACCAGGATCAGAAAGATGATGAAGCCGACCACGGGGTTGCCCCCGATCACCATGCTGCCGAACTTTTGCACCACCTCGCCGGCATAGGCGTTCAACAGGATCTGCCTGGTGGTGGAGATGTTGAGCGAGAGACGGAACAGCGTCATGATCAGGAGCAGCGTCGGAAACACCGAAAACTCCAGAGTCTCCTGGATCAGCAGGGAGATCATCAGGATGATCAGGGACAGGGTGATGTTGAAAATGAGGAAGAAGCTCAGCAGTCCTGTCGGGATCGGGATGATCATCATGACCACCACCAGGATCACGGCAACGGCGACCGCGACATCGCTGAAACGAAAGCGGAAGGCAGTGACAGATGAATCCGCCATGGGTCACTTACCACCTCCCTTCAATACCCTCACGCCCGCCGGGTACCCGACCCAGAGGGTACCCGGCGGGACACCCGCCACATCTCATATCTCACTGGCATTTGCAAAGCCAATGCCTTCTTTCCCGCTTCCGCGCCCGCCAGGGCGGTGGTGCCGGGTCCGGTGGACCGGGCGCGCTCACATCTCACTTCTCATTTGCCAGGGGCGCAGCCTGTAGACAAAGGCCAGCACGTTGGCCACCGCCTCGTAGAGGCTCTCGGGGATGGCGTGCCCGATCTCCACCGTCTTGTACAGGGTCTGCGCCAGCGGCGGGTCCTCGTAGATGATGATGTCGTTCTCCTCGGCGATCTGCCTGATCCGCAGGGCGATCTCGTCGACGCCCTTGGCCAGCAGCACCGGGGCCTTGTCTTTTTTCAATTCGTACTTGAGGGCGACGGCAAAGTGCGTCGGGTTGGTGATGACCACATCGGCCTTGGGCACCTGCTGCATCATGCGCTGCATGGCAAACTGCCTGCGCCGCTGGCGCATCCTCCCCTTGATCTGGGGGTCCCCCTCGTGTTCGCGCATCTCTTCTTTGACTTCCTGTTTGGTCATGCGCAGTGATTTCATATGCTCGGTGTATTGGAAGATGTAATCGGCCACCGCCAGCACCAGGAGAAACAAGCCCACCCGGAGCACTATGGTGCTGCCCAGGTTCGCCACGACAGCGACGGCATTCGGCACCGCCATATCCATCAGACGGGGAAAGATGTACAGATTGGATCTGATGGCGGCATAGGCGATGTAACCGGAGAGTCCGACTTTAAATATAGCCTTGAGCAGCTCGACCAGCCCCCGCCGTGAGAAGATCCTTTTCAAACCCTCCAGTGGGTTGATCCGCTCCAGTTTGGGCATGATCGCCTCCGGTGTGAACAGAAAGCCGGTCTGGGCAAGACTGGAGACACATCCGGCCAACAGGGCGACACCCATGATGGGGAAGCAGATCTCCGCAAAGGCAACCCCCGACAGGTTGAGCAGTTGGTAAACGGTGGTGCTGTCCCAGTCATGCCCGGTAAACTCCATGATCTGCTGCATAAAGGCGAGCGAGCGACCGCTGATATACAGCCCCAGGACTTTCAGGAACAAGAAGGTGCACAGGAGCACCAGGGCGGAGTTCAACTCCTTGCTGCTCGCCACATTGCCCTTCTGGCGCGCCTCTTGGCGCCGTTTTAGAGTTGGTTGCTCAGTACGGTCCTCATCGGCCAGGGCGCCTCACCTCCTCAAGACCTTCAGTTCATTGCGCCCCTCGCACTCATCCCCGCAAGATCATCAGCACATTGCTGAGGTGCTGATAAAGCTGGTTGAACTGCATTTCAAACGCCCAGATAAAGACCGGGATGATGACCATCACCAACCCCAGGCCGAGGCCAATGTTCATCGGCAGGGCGACCATAAAAATGTTCATCTGCGGCACAGTCCGGGCGATGATACCCATGACCAGTTCGGTGACCAGCAGCGACCCCAAAACCGGGAGCGCCATCTTGAAGGCGATGGCAAACATATCTCCCGCGATGCCAAAGATGTAATTATAGAAATTGCCGCTGAAGTGTATCTCGCCACCTACCGGCAATATTTTGTAGCTCTGGGCGATGCAGCTTAACAGGACGTGATCCCCGTTAACTGCGAAGAAACACAGCAGGGCGAACAGGTACAGGAAATTTCCGAACAGGGGCACCTGGATATCGGCCTCCGGGTTGAGCACGTTGACCATCCCGAATCCCATCTGCATGTCAAGCAACTGGCCGGCCAACTGGAAGGCCGCAAAAATTATCTGGGTGATGAAGCCCAGGATACAGCCAATCAGCATCTCCCCCAGCATCTGTAAAACATATCCGATGATAGTGTCCGGGATCTGCAGCGGCGCTTTCAAGTTGACCATGAAGACCAGGAAGGCGACCATGACCGCCAGCCATACCTTTACCTGGTTGGGGATGTAAGTGGCGCTAAAGGGTATTGCTGTCAGAAAGAAGCCGGCAATCCTGGCAAAGATCAGTAGATAGAGGCTCAGTCCCTGGTTAACGAGCAGATCCATCGGCGCCCTCCGGGAGTCCACCGCATCCGGGCTTATTGCCCGGCCTGAACGCCGGCTCGAGGCTTCGCCCTCCGCATCCGGGCTTACGCCCGGACTGAAGAATGCGGAGCACAGGTCGGCGAAAGCCCGCCGGCACACCGGGAATGCGGCGCACAGGTTATCTGGTAAAGTTCTGAATACTCATAAACAGGTTCTGAGTGAAGGAGACCAGGATGTTCATGATCCATGGAGCAAAGATGACCACCATGATTAAAACGGCGACGATCTTGGGCACGAAACTCAGGCTTATGTCCTGGAGCTGGGTCGTCGCCTGAAAAATGCCGATGGTCAGGCCGATGATCAGGCTGACGCCCAGCAGGGGCGCACAGATAAGCAGGGTCGTATAAAGGGCTTCCCGTCCTAGAGTGATGATGTATCCTTCTGTCATCGCCCACACTCCTTTTATTTAATGAAAACTTAGGACCAACGACCTGACCAGCAGGCTCCAGCCGTCCACCATGATAAACAGCAGTATCTTGAAAGGCAGCGAGATCATCATCGGGGGCAGCATCATCATACCCATGGACATGAGCGTGCTGGCCACCACCATGTCAATGATCAAGAACGGCACGAACAGGATGAACCCGATCTCGAAGGCTGTTTTCAACTCGCTGATAGCAAAAGCAGGGATCAGCACATAGGTGGGGATATCATCGTAGGTGCTGGGTTTGGGTGCCCCCGATATGGACATGAACAGGGCCAGGTCCTGCTCCCGCGTCTGCTTGAACATGAAAGTGCGCATCGGTTCCATGCCGCGCTGGAAGGCGTCTGCCTGGGTGATCTGCCCCGCCAGGTACGGCTGCAAGGCCGTCGTATTCACCTGTTGAAAGGTCGGGGCCATGATAAAGAAAGTCAAAAAGAGGGCGAGCCCCACGAGCACCTGATTGGGAGGCATCGTCTGTGTGGCCAGGGCGTTGCGCAGAAATGACAATACAACGATGATCCTGATAAATGATGTCATCATGATCAGGATGGCCGGCGCCAGCGACAGTATTGTCAGCAGCAGCAGGATCTGCAAAGACTGCGATACATCCTGGGGGCTGTTCGATGTGCCCACGTTAAGGCTCACATGCGGTATGAGAACGGGCGGAACAACGGGCGGAACAGTAGCGGCAAAGGCCAGGTGCCCCATGGGCGCGGCCAGGATGAAACAGCCGGACAATCCGACTAGGATACAGCAGGCGATCGTTAGGGCTGTTTCCCTCGTTATCCTCACCTGGGTGAACCATCCTTCCACTTGTGCTCTTCAACTGGTTCTTGGCTTCAGCGGGGGATTGCTTTCCCCACTGAAGCTTATCAGTAAAACTTGGCTTGTGCCGAGCCATCGGCGAAGGCGGAAGCCATAGTTGCACTGATCCAGGGGCTTAACGCCACTTGGCTCCCACTTCAGTGGGAGTGTAGTGGCGGTTAGCCATCGGGTAACCAGTTAACACAGTGCGTAGCCGCTCTTATCCCACCGCTTCGGAGAAGCGGGGGCATTAGAGCGGGTAGTCATCTGTGGTAGCGCCTTTTCAGGTCCTCGATCCTGGAATCCAGGATGCCCCGAAACGGATTGCCGAGGTATGAGGGCACGATCCTTTTCCGGTTTTCCGCTTCGGCAAATGCCTGTTTGACCTGGGACAGGTCGATGTCGTTTTCGCCCAGCAGGGTGGTGATGCTGTGCTCTGTCACTCCCAATACGTATACCTTTCCGAATATTTCCGCCAGGACCAGCATCTTATTTGGCCCCACAGAGACCTGGTCCACGATTCTCGCCCAGGCGCTCTGCCTGGATAACATGGTATTTTTCTGCAGAAACTTGATGAGAACGAGCGCCAGCCCGATCACTACCACCAGGCTAAGCACCAACTGCAGTATCTCGCTTCCCATGTTCATGCCTGGAGGCGCAACAGGCGTCGGCGCCTGGTATGGCTGGAGATCGCCGAGCGGCTGGCCTGCCGCCCAGGCCGTGCCCACCCATAGCATCCAGATACATACCAGACTCCAGCATAGCTTCGCCGTCCTGATCACCAATCTCAACATCATTCCCCCGCCCCGAGATTGCTCGTGGAACCGCTTGATTGTGCCTTGACCTCGCTGTCGATCTCCGCAATCAGCTTTAACAATTTGGCCGCCTGCACCGGGTCCATCGTTGCGAGAATCTGGCTGGCCGCGTCTTTATCCATCTCATACAGGATCTCCGACACCATCTGCGGGTCCTGGTTGCCCAGAATGGCCACCGCCGATTCCGATTTCATGCTGGCGTAGTAGTTGGCCAGATTCTGATACACCTGCTGCTGCGCCTGATCAAACACGGGATTCCCGGCAGCACTGCCACCGCCCGTAAGACCACCGGCGCCGGTGGCGCCGGTTCCGGAACCGGGCGCATTGTTGTTCGACTGCGACCCCTTGCTCAGGACCTCATCTTCCATCGTCAGGGCCTGCACCTGCTTCTTCAGGCTGTCGTTCTCCTGTTTCAGGGCGGCGTACGATTCGGTCGTCTGGCCGGGGGCCACAAATTCATCGACATACGGTATTTTTGACAGTGTAGCCCGTAAGTCGATCAATCCCATCATCGATGCTGCTACAACTCCTGCAACAGCCAGGATAAGGCAGATCAGAACAATAAATACCACTGTCTTCAGCGGGTTCAGAACGGCGCCCCTCCCGTAACAGTTGTCGGATGCCGGAAGTCGGAAGTCAGATCTGTATTTCTTTTACGGATGTTTGTCCCGATCTCATCGAGAGCTTTCTGCTCCTCTCTCAGGTAGTCCTGGTAAAACTGTTGCCACAGCTTTTCCCTCAGGCGCTCCAGCAACTTCCTATCCTTTTGCAGGGCCAGGTACCTCTCTCTTTCTGCAGCCAGTTTCACCAGGGCCTCCTCGACCGACATGGCCTGGATTTCCTTCTGCTCCGACAGAACTGTGTGATAGGACTCCGCAAATAAAAGAAGGCCTATGTTTAACTGCATCTGGCGCAGAGTTGTGCTGTATTCTAGCAGAGCCTCGATTCTCCGGTCGATCAGCGCCAGCTTCCTCTTCTCTTCATCGTAAACCGCCTGGGCATTGGAGAGGATCAGACGCTGGATATCCTCCTCCTGCCTCTTCAAATCCAGATATTTTTGCAGGTGAAAATGAAAGCGCTTCATGATCTCCACATTGGTGACGAAGCCCAACACTCAATCAGGTTATTGCCTTGAAAAAGAAGATGCAGCATGGTGTACATACTTTGATCACCTTGCTTTCTCTCATCGAGCGCCGGGAAACAAATCGCCGAGAAGGTTCTTGACGTCATCGTAAGCAAAGGACTCGTTAATCTTTTGCCGTAAATAAGCCATGCATTTTTCGAACATGGTGATGGCCTCGTCAATCCGGGCGCTGGTTCCGGCTTTATAGGCGCCGACCTCGATGAGGTCCCTGGCTTCCTGGTAGGTTGCCATGATGCTCTTGAAGGACCCGACTTTCTCCAGGTATTCCGGGGGGACGAGATCGATCGCCAGACGGCTCACTGAATTCAGGATGTCGATAGCCGGGTAGTGGTTCTGGGAAGCCAACTGGCGGGAAAGCATGATGTGGCCGTCCAGGATGCTGCGAACGGCGTCGGTGATCGGCTCGTTGAAGTCGTCTCCCTCAACCAGGATGGTGTACAATCCGGTGATCGTTCCGCTGTTCGACGAACCGGCGCGCTCCAGCAGTTTCGGCAACAACGTGAAGACAGAAGGGGGGTAGCCCCTGGTAGCAGGTGGCTCTCCGGCGGCGAGTCCCACCTCCCTTTGAATCCATCATCAGCAGGACGTCCCGGCCCTGTTCGCGAAAATACTCGGCAATGGCGGTGGCGACGAATGCTCCCTTGATACGCACCAGGGGTGGTTGATCAGAGGTTGCGGCAACAACTATGGAACGCTTCAAGCCATCCTCGCCCAGGTCCTTCTCGATAAATTCCTTCACCTCCCGGCCACGCTCACCGATCAGAGCGATCACATTGACATCTGCCGCCGTGTTTCTGGCGATCATCCCCAGCAGGGTACTCTTGCCAACCCCGCTTCCGGCAAAGATGCCCATGCGCTGCCCCTTGCCGCAGGTAAGCAGGCCCCCAGCGGGAGCACCTCTCTGATTCTCTTTCGCTTCAGGGGATTGCGCGGGTCTGACATGACCGCCCGCCATTCTGCGTCAGGAATCGGCCCCTGATCATCGATCGGATCGCCGAGGCCGCTGAGCACGCGCCCCATCAGGCCAGGCCCCACCCTGACCTTGAAGACGTCACCGGAGGCTACCACCTGGCATCCCAGGCGCACTTCCCTCATCTCTCCCAGGGGCATCAGGACGGTTGCCTGATCCCGGAACCCCACAATTTCGGCCTTGATGCGCGCATCGGGGGTATCGATGTAGCAGAGTTCCCCGATGCTGCCGGGCGGACCGTAGGACTCGGTAGTCAGGCCGACGGCCTGGGTGATCCTGCCACGCTGCTTGATCGGTTCATACCCGTCGATGTAATGCATGTACTTTTCGAGATTAACCATTTTCAGCAGCCTCCATCAACTTGTGCCTGATCTCGCTGAGTTGCCCTTCAACGGTGCCGTCAACCGTGCCATGCGGTGTGACGGCGAGACAGTCGCCGCTCTTCAGGTCATGATCCACCCGGAAACGAATCCTGGAGCCACCTGCGGTCTTACCCCCGGTTTTATCCGCCAGGGCGTCAGTGACAGCGGCGTAATCATCAGCGCTCACTTTCAAGGTCACATTGTCTGAATCCATGACTTGAGCAAGAACCGCCCCGGCTATACTGGCGATCTGTTCCGGCGCCAGCTTCAACTCGGCATGGATGATTTTCCTGGCTATCTGTAAGGACAATTCGATCATTGCGGGCTCGAGGCCCCCGATCAGGCGTGACCTTTCTTGCTCGATTGCTCGTGTCTGCGCTGTCCGCTCCTCCAGCAACTGATTGCGCTCGGCCTGCAGGGCCAACTGCCCGGCTTCATAACCTGACCGATAAGCGGATTCTCTGGCCCGGTCCTTCTCTGCCGAGGCCTGCCCCAGGATCTGATTCGCCTCTTCCCTGGCCTGGGCAATGATCGCCTCTGCCTGCCGTTTGGCATCGTTCAACAGCTTGCAGATCGTCAACTTGGCCTCGGCAATGACCATCTGGGATTCTTTGCCGTCAAAGGAACCAGCCTGCCGGGCTGCATCCGCCTTGTCGCTGTTGACTGACGACACAGATTTGTAAAGACTTACAATGATCGAGTCAGCTTTCAAGATCTTTGCAGGCATCGCTGGAAACCCCCACATGGCCGTAGGCCACTCTCGATGTTGGAAGTTCGAAGTTCGAACTTCGATTATCTTCGATCTTCGTTGCTCGAATTTCGATTAGCCTTTCCCTCGAACCTCGAACCTCGAACCTCGATGATGCCACTAACTACCAAAATCTAATCTATTTTGAACTTATGCACAATACCGTTCAGTTTGTCTGACATTTCCGCCTGGGCCACAATAATCTGGGCCACGTCCTGGGTGGCCTTGGCAATTGATCCCATATTCTGGGATATCTGCTGTGTGCCGACAGCAGCCTGCTCAGAAGAAGCGGCCACCGACCCGATCAACCTGTCGGACTCCTCCAGCGACGTGGTCACCTGCTTGACGCTATCTTTAAAGTGTCTGACCAGATCGCTGATGGTCTCCGCATCCTGGCGGTAGCTCTCACCGGCGTAGGCCATATTGTTGTAATCATCATTAACCTTCTCGTTGATATACTGTAAAAGTTCATGGGCATTTTCCGATAAATTCGTGAATGCATCCTGTACCTGTTTGATCACGGTCTGGATGCCGGCCACTGTTTTCGCCGACTGCTCCGCCAGCTTCCGCACCTCAGATGCTACAACAGCAAAACCCCTTCCCTGCTCTCCCGCCCGGGCGGCTTCGATAGCAGCGTTCAAGGCCAGCAGGTGAGTCTGGTCTGCGATATCGGAGATGATCTCGGCCGCCCTGCCGATCTCCACTACCACCTTGCCCTCCTCGATAGCCCTTAAAATACGCCCCTCTTTTTCCTTGTAGAGGCTCTTGCTGGCTTTGATGTCCGCTTCGATCCTGGTCTTGACCTGTTCAGACCGCTCCTTTGCTTCGTCTGCTGTCCGCGCTCCACTATCGAAGCTTCTAACCAGTTCCTCGGCGGTTCTGGTGATCTCATTGCTGGAAGCACTTACCTCTTCAACGGCTGTGCTGGACTCTTCCGTGCCCGCAGCGATCTCTTCCGTGAGCGAGTTGACATTCTCCACCTCTGCCGTGATTTCCTGAATCGCCGCCGACAGGTGCTGGCACGAAAAACTCAGTTCACTCGCTTCAGCAAGTATGCCTCTGATAATCTCCTGCCAGTTGCTGATCATCCCACCGAAAGAGTTGATGAGCCGTCCAATCTCGTCATGTGATCTCACCATCCCGACGTTCACGTTCAAGTCCCCGGAGGCCGCTTTCTCTGCCGCCCTGCTGATCCGGTTCAAGGGCTCGTCAATCTGTTTGGTGCTGAACAGGCCAAGGCCAAGCGCCAGGACTACATCAAAAAAGACCAGGATCGCCATCAGCCAGACGGATGCGATTGATCTGCTGTTAAGAATGCCTACAAAGCCAATCAGTCCCGCCATCAGGGCAACAATCACGAAGCCCGTCACAAGCTTTACTCCGACCCTGAGATTGTAAAACCAATTCATGCACAGGTTCATGTACAGGCTCCTCCGTTCAGGAATTTAAACGATAGTACTCCTCGATGGCCTTGTATATCTCTTCGAAGCTGAAAACATCGTCTGAAGCCAACAGTTGATCCAGGTT
The DNA here is from genome assembly GCA_050013155.1 of Thermacetogeniaceae bacterium. GTDB lineage: Bacteria > Bacillota > DSM-12270 > Thermacetogeniales > Thermacetogeniaceae > Palsa-1188. Next base: position 33,679 of record JBEKFU010000034.1, read on the forward strand.
CAACAGGATGACCAGCCTGTCATCAAGCTTGGCTATACCCGAAATAGCCCTGCTCGCTGTATCGCACAGGTTCACCTCGGTCTCTATGCTGTCCTCGGCTATTTTCAACACATCGCATACAGCATCGACGATAATGCCTGCGGTATTGATCCCCACATTGACGATGATGGTGCGCCTTTCTTCGCTGTCGCTCTCCCTGAGGCCCAGCTTCTCGCTAAGTCCCAGGACCGGAATGACCTTACCCCGTAAATTGACTACACCTTTGAAGAACTCCGGAGTATTGGGGATGGCAGTAATAGCTGGAGTTTTGATGATCTCCTGCACATTGGAGATCGGAACTCCAAAGATATTGTTTTCCAACCGGAACAGCACGGCCTGTCTTTCGCCCACCGTTGCCACTCCTTCATGAGACCTATATATTCACTAAATATTGTATATGAACCAGGAAATAATATCTAGATAGTCATCCATAACATTTACGCACTTTATTACTAATGTCCTATTCCACACCAGGACCTCACATACGCATAAAACATTTATATGCGTAGGTATACAAGGCTCGACGACAGCCGGAGACAGGTCCCTATTTTGATACTATAGTCCTATATGAAAACAGATGCCGGATGCAAGAGGCCGGATGTCGGAAAAAGATTTGTAGCTACATAGGGTAGTCCTCAAATCTTTCGGCGCCATCAGCGGATGAAAACCCACCGCAGTTGGCTGGCTGCATTCCAGCGGAATCAGCTAGCCAGCCGAACAACTAACTTCGGGTGTTTTTAAGTCTTGAATAGGCTGAGCAGTTATAGCACATCTTCTGCTTCTGTTGGGGCCACCCCGGATGCATCATCGGAGTCTAGTTTGGATAAGGCATTCCTCCTTTCGGCTTCTGTCCAGATCAACAACAGATCAGCCAGGGCTGTGGCGTCGCGCCCGGAGGGCACCCGGCTGCCGGTGCTCTCCGGCACAGAGTTGACACCTCCGGACTCTGGTCCGGTACTGTTGGAACTATATTTTTTCATCAGGTCAGCCACGTGAACGACATAGTCCTGTGTTTCCTTGTAGGGCGGAATACCGCCGTATTTTGACACGGCGCCGGGCCCTGCGTTATAGGCGGCTATGGCGAGTGTCACATTGCCGTTGAACTGATCCAGGAGCGTTCGCAGGTAGTTGGCGGCGCCGTGGATGCTCTGGACCGGGTCCCGGGGATCGATGCCCAACTGTTGAGCCGTATCGGGCATTATCTGCATCAGGCCGACAGCCCCGGCCGACGAGATCTCATCAGGGTTGAAGTCCGATTCAGCAGAGGCCACAGCCTTTAATAACGCCGGACTGACGTTGTACTTACTGCCGGCGTCCAGGAACACATCGTCAAAAGGGACCGCCTGTGGCAGGTACTGCGCCAGCACCTCGCTGAAGCCGGCCGCGGCCGGCTTGGTCCCCTTTTTCGGTATTTCTGAAAAAGAGCTGTCTACGGGTGAAATATTGCCGACAGTCATTCAGGCATCCCTCCCGATAGAACATTTTTCAAGTCAAGCAGCAGAATGACGCGGCCGGAGCTTTTCCCGATACCGCTCAGGTGGGCCTCCGTCTTGCCGGCCAGAGGCGGTTCGATATGTCCTGCCGGAAGATCGAGCACTTCTTTGACGCTATCGACGATGATCCCCGCGATTAGATCCTGCGTGCGAACGATGATGATCCGGCTTCGCTTCGAATTCGCTCTCCGGCCAAGGTCCAGCCGCCTGTGTAGATCGATGACCGGAACGATATTCCCCCGCAGGTTGATAACACCTTCTATGTGTTCGGGGGAGCGGGGAACCCTGGTGATGGGGAGAGGCCGGATGATTTCCTGAACCTGGCCAATCCCTAGCCCGTACTTCTGTCACAGCCATTCCACTGCCTCCCTTTGTGATGTGTGATGTGAGAGGTTAGAGGCATCTCACTTCCCATTAAAATAGGCTATCGACTGCCAGGATCATCGAGACCTGCCCGTCGCCCAAGACAGTTGCCCCTGCAAGCCCGGGAATGCCCTTCAATAGCTTCCCCAGCGGTTTGATGACAACATCCT
>JBEKFU010000035.1:0-23614 GCA_050013155.1 Thermacetogeniaceae bacterium
AACCCGGAAAGCAGCAACACCGCCGTCGCCTACAGCGGCCCCTTCACCGTCAGCCAATCAGAGACGGTGCTGGCTGCCATCCATGACCCGACAACAGGCTGGAGCAGCGTGGCCTCGGCCACCCTCTCCATCAGCGGCTCAAGCTCGCTCCAGGCGCCGGTCATCTCTCCCGGCAGCGGCGATTACTCCACCGCCCAGAGTGTGAGCATCAGCGACATCTACGGCTCAGCCTACTACACCACCGACGGCTCCAACCCGGAGACGAGCAACACACGCATCACCTACACCGGCCCATTCACTGTCAGCCAGTCCGAGACGATCCAGGCGGTCAACTACAGCTCCGCAGGCTGGAGCAGCGTGACCTCGGTCACCTTCTCCATCAGCGGCTCAAGCTCGCTCCAGGCGCCGGTCATCTCTCCCGGCAGCGGCGATTACTCCACCGCCCAGAGCGTGTACATCAGCGACATCTACGGCGCAGCCTACTACACCACCGACGGCTCCAACCCGGAAGGCAGCAGCACCGCCGTCGCCTACAGCGGCCCCTTCACTGTCAGCCAGTCCGAGACGATCCAGGCGGTCAACTACAGCTCCGCAGGCTGGAGCAGCGTGACCTCAGCCACCTTCTCCATCAGCGGCTCCTCGACAATCCAGACTGGAGCCAACAGCGAACAGATTGACCAATTGAAACAGGAGATCCTCGCTGCGGTTAACAGCAACAACTGGAGCAACGCAGAGGAGATCCTGAAGCAGATCATCGAGATCCAGCAGTCTGACTGGGCTTTTACGCAACTGGGGCAGATTTACCAGCAGCAGGGCAACAGCGGCGTGAGCGTGTTCTCCAACGGCAGCCAGCTTGATTTTGACGTGCAGCCGGTAATCGTGAACGATCGCACATTGGTTCCGATCAGGGGTATAGCTAATGCCCTGGGCATATCTGATAATAATGTCAGTTACTCCAACGGCACGGTCACCGTCAATAACGGGTCCAGCCAGATCCAAATCAGCAACAATGGCCAGCAGGCATACCTCAATGGCACGGCTTATAGCCTCGACGTGCCGGCCCAGATCGTCAACGGGCGGATGATGGTTCCGCTCCGGGCGATCGGCCAGATGTTCAATAAAAACGTGCAATGGTATCCCAGCGGCAGGATCGTTAACATACAGTAAGAAATGCAAAAATAAAAAAGCCTTGCCCTGCAGCAAAACCCAGGATCATACCGATCCTGGGTTTTGCGCCTAAAATACCAAGGCTCCCAAGGGCTGGGAGCCTTTATCATGCCCATTTTACTGCAATTTTACTGCAGTTTTTACTCGGTCGCCTCAGCCTTGAGGATCTGCCCCAGCTTGTCAACGGCGATGTGAACGCAATTCAGCGAGGCACGGTGGGTAAGCGTATTGTCCGGCGGCTGGCAGGCAGGTTCACCGGGCGGATATTGGGCAGGTTGTTCAGGTGAGAGCGAAAGCAATAACATTAATGCTCTATTAATTACCTGCCGATAATGTCAATAATGACACTATTTGGCATCGTATGCAGTCAAATAGAACTGTTTGTCACCCATAGGCACCAATAGGCACATATAGTCACTGATTGACTTAGACAAACATGCCATGATAAATTATAGTCACAGTAATATCTCCCCAAGAGATACATAGGATTTAGACGAGCCTATGTTTTGGGGGGGTATTGCCATGGGCAAGGACAAGAAAAGGGCAAGGCCTAAAAAAAGGGAGGAGAAAAAAATGGCTACCCAGATCAGTCCTACGCCAACGCTTTACGGTAAGGATGCGGAGAATGTTCATAAGCAGATTCAAAAGAAGCCCACAGATGAACAGTTGCAGAAAGCAAAAGAGCGCAGCGAATACTTTAAACAAGTAGAAAAGAAGGGCTTGTAACACTTGGCCGCAACTGAACCCGTAAATCCTAAAGCGATAGTTTTGGCTAGGTTAACTGAAAATGAATTACCACATGTTGGATGCTTCAATTGTGGCGATGAAGAAATGAATACTTTTCTTCGAGTAGAAGCTTATGCAGAACAGGCTATGGGGATGAATAGCACTGTTCTTCTTTATTATCAGGGGTCTCTGGCGGCATTTTGTTCTGTGTGTTGTGACGCAATACCTTTGAGCGATGCCGAAAGAGAGGAAGAGCAAATCACCGTGCATTATAAAGCCCCAGCTATAAAAATAGCTAGGCTTGGGAGAGATTTGAAATTCGTAGGCATCGGCTTAGGTCAAGTGTTAATTGAGTACGTGAAGGATATGGCCCATGAATTGAGCACATCCAGATTGGGGGTAAGGTTTATAACAACGGACGCCTATCTCCAAAGGGTTGATTATTACGGGCGTCTCGGGTTCATTCCTAATCAGGCCGCACATGGAAGATCTTCTCCGACCAAAAGTATGAGAGCAGACATTTATGGTTAGTACTGAACCCATTTATCCCTTGCCCTGTCTGCATCACAGGTCTCGAATTTTACGACAGTTTTACGACAGTTTAGGGGTAAAAGTGCTTCCAAAGGAACATTTGTGCTACCAATGCAATTCCTAAAAACCTTGGTATTACGCTATTTTTCCAAACATGACTTTAGCTGCAGAGGACTTCCGGGAACATACCGATCCTGGGTTTGCCTGTACATACATGTCTGTCTCTCAAGAGACCACTACAGTTCCCCGATGGCTAACCGCCACTAAGACTCCCACTGAAGTGGGAGCTAAGTGGCGCTAAGCCCCTGGATCAGTGCAACTAAGGCTTCCGCCTTCGCGGGGTACCCTCTGGGTCGGCTCGGCGCAAGCCAAGTTTTACTGATAATAAGATCCTAATCCTGGTCGACATAGACTTGCTTGTCCTGTTTGCTATCCAGGCGCGGGATAAGCCCGATCCAGTTCAATATATTATGGCTGTAAAGACCGATAAAAACGCAGGCCAGGCTGATCGTTGCCATAAAGAAAAGTCCGAGTCCGATGGTCATCCCGAAAGCAGCGCTAACCCAGAGTTCTGCTGCGGTAGTAATACCCCCTGATCCTTCCTCTATCCTGCAAGATCACGCCAGTACCGAGAAAGCCAATTCCTACAACGATTTGGGCGGCTATCCGGCCAGGGTCTGCGGCATGCAACAAGTTTACCGCCGGAACAACCTGGATGCCGTAAGCGCTAATACTCATGAACAGGGTCGAACCCAGACAAACCAACGAGTATGTCCTAAGGCCGACCGGTTTGCGCCAGAAACTGCGTTCAAAGCCGATGATCAATCCGAACAGGAGCGAGATCCCTAATCTTAGCAACACTTCCTGATGCGTGAGCATATCCTGCACGCCCCATAAATTCTTTTGTAACATTATATAAGTTACTGCCCACGCTGACAAGCATTAATTAGAGCGACTGCATTAGTTAGAGCGACGCCAGAGACACTCTCCCCCTGGTAATGTTAGATATGATACGACCAGAGCCAATTTCCGGGGCAAACTATTCTTGCGTCACCGAATCGTAAATCATTTTGGATATATTTGCGATTACCGATGGCGCCTCTTCTTCATTTACACCCTTTGACATGACAGCTACGATATAGGGTTTAGCGGCAAATACTATGCCGACATCGTTGACGACGCCGACATCGTTGCCTATTTTATGCGCTACCTTGACTGATTTGGGAAGCAGGGCCGGTAGCCGATCATTAAAATCAGTGTTCAAGAAATTATTCATGAGATCGTCCCCGAGCGTTCCATTGTTTTCGCAAAACTCATATACCAATTTCATATAAAGTCCCATATCCCTTGGGGAAGATACATTTTGGCCGTCGACAACCACCTGGCCGCCAACCTGCTGCATATAATCCTTTATATTTTGCATGCCCAAAAACCTGATCAGCATGTTGGCCGCAACATTATCGCTATCAACGATTGAGAGCCCGGAAAGATCCTCAACGGTATATCGAGTGCCAACCTTTTCATATTGAATACCACCCGTGCCTCCTTCGTAGTCCTCTTGTAAATATGTCAGAGTGCCCTCAGGATTTACGGCGCCTGATTTTATTTTATTATATAGGTAAAGGTTGATTGGTATTTTTTCATCGCTGGCGCCCGTATACTGATCTTCATCGTTTATCCCAAACTCCTGGCCGCTCAAAATATCATAGTAGTACACTCCGTATTGTCCCTTATAGTTTTTTAGATAACTGGCTATTTCCGTTTTAAGATTACCGAGGTTCTCTGATTCCTTATCTTGTTGAGGCGTACTTTCGAGCTCTTGAGATGTGCTTTGGATTTTTTGAAGCTCTGGAGATTGCTTGATTTGTTGAGGCAAGTTTTTAGCTATCGATACCAGACTATGCAAAAAGAATAATGCAAATACCAATGCCAGTAACATTAAAACGCATCTGACTCTTTTAAAAAGCAATCTTCTTTTTCTCAGCTGGACTCTTTTAGAATAATAATCACTATGCTTTCTCATATCATATTCCTGCCATCCTATTTAATGAGAAGGCCTCCGCCGGACCCTTACCGGCAGCAGAGCCGACAGCGCCCGTCTTCCCATTCAGATGGTAACCCTGATCTTTTTCATCGTTTTTGTATGTGCTGTTCCGAGCTTTGATCGTTGAGGGTTCGTTATGGTGATTCTTGTCTCTTTAATCCGCTTTTGTATCTCACTTTAAATAATAATTCGCTATGCTTAAGAAAACCTTAAAAAAAGATAAGTTTTTTTTAGGCGTCCTTCTTGATATAATTTGGTTAGCATTTATCGATCTATCTTTTCGATGTTAATTTACGATTTCCTGCAAGGATTCAAATATAGCAAGACAGCCTGAGAAAATAACATCAGGCTGTCTCTTTTAACCCATATCTTTCTGGAACATAAAAAGGCAGGCAACATGCCTACCTTTATTTTCTATGGTGCGGAAGGCGGGACTTGAACCCGCACGTTCTTTCGAACACGTGCCCCTCAAACACGCCTGTCTGCCAATTCCAGCACTTCCGCATTATGAAGCTTTCAAATTACATTGAAGAGGGGTAGTCAGGTTAACGCAAAACACATTATAAGGGGAGTTCGGCCCCATGTCAAATCGTGAAATCGAAATCGGAAGTCGAAATTGTTTCAACTAACCGCCAAAGGAGTCTCCCGCTTCTATAAGCGGGAGATGAATTTGGCAAAAGCTTTTAGTCTCCGAATTCAGTGGGGGTGCAGACCCCCACTGAATCCCCGAGCGAAGCGAGAGCAGCCGCTGCAACTCCCGCTCGAGCAGCCACTGCCACTTGAAGGAATGCTGCTTGGCCCCACATCCGAATAGACGCCGCCCTTGGCAAACCGGACACCCTTGTAGATCTGCTGCAGGTCCTTGCCCTCGCACTTGGGGCAGGACGCCTTATCACGCCCCGATACCGTGGTAAACAGAGAAAAACGGTTGTTGCAACCCTTGCAGATAAATTCGTAAGTAGGCATGATGCTGCTCTCCTTTCTGTCTACCATTCTAATACTTTGAGCAGTTGTCTGCAATCGCTAAGGCTTCCTTAATTGCGCAAAATCAACCCGTCCCAGGAGATCCACGTCAAACCCGGTGATCCCCTTTCGCAGTCCAAAGAGCGCCACCTGCTGGAACAGGGGGATTATCGGGGCGTCAGCCAGCAGCATCTGCTCCGCCTTGTGGTAGATCTCCAGGCGACGGTCGGGGTCCTGCTCGCTTCGGGCCTGCTGCAGCAGGGCGTCAAACCCGGTGTTATCGTACCCGGTCAAATTGCCGCGCGTTTTCTCGGCACTGTCAAAATTGAAGTAGAGGAGATTATCCGGGTCCGGGTAGTCGGCATCCCAACCCAGGCGGAAAAGCGAGTAGGAACCCGAGCGGATCGAGGCCTCGTAGTTCTGCCAGGGTATCTTTTTCAACTGTAGGTCGACCCCTACCTTGTCCAACTGGTCTTGCAAAAGGTGTGCCAAGTAATCGTGCCCGGGGCTGTCGTTGTATGCATAGGACAACTGGGGCAGGCCCAGTCCATAGGGATACCCCGCTCCGGCCATGGCCTGCAGGGCCTGGTCGCGGTCCTGCTTGACCTGGTAGCCCTCCGGCTGCTCCTCTGCGGTCAGTTCCGGCGGAATGAACCCATTTAACGCTCTGGCGCCATCCCCCAGCAACTGGCTGGCAATCGCGCTTCTATCCACAGCCAGGCTGATCGCCCGGCGCATCACACTTTGATTAAAGGGCGGCTGCTTCAGGTTGAACCCCAGGAAATAGAGGTTCAGCACCGGCTGTTTAAAGATCGTGAACCCTTTCTGCTCCTCCTTGGCAGACAGCGATGACAGTACCTGGGCCGGAGCTTCTGCCAGGACATCCAGCTTTCCGGCCTCGTAAAGCCCGGTGATCTCCTGCGGCCTGTCTACTGCCAGGAAAGTCAGGGTTTTCAACTGCGGGCGGGAACCGGCATACCTCATGTTGCGCTGCAGCACCACCTTGTCCTTGTCCCAGGCCACCAGGCGAAAAGGGCCTGTCCCGGCTACGGCGCCCACTCTCTTACCGTAGGCCGGACCATACCTGGCAACGGCCTTCTGGCTGACGATCGCCAGGCTGGGGCTGCTGGCGACGGCGGGAAAGGTCCAGTCCGGTTCTTTCAGGGTAACTCTCAACGTATACTGATCGACCACCGCCAGTCCGCTGACATCCTTGGCGCTGCCATTGACGAGGCCATCGCTCCCGACCACGTTCTCCAGCAGGTAGCCGCAGTTGCCCGTGCCAGGGTTCAACACCCTTTCCCAACTAGCCTTGACATCCTGCGCCGTTACCTGGGTTCCATCGTGGAAGCGGAGGCCTTTGCGCAAGTAGAAGGTCCAGACGCTGCCCCCCTGGGAGACGTCCCACTTATCCGCCAGCAGCCCCTTGCAGAGATGCTTCTCCGGATCATAGGCGACCAGTGTTTCATACAGAGCGCTGTTGATCAGTTTCTCCTCGTAAGAGGATGCGCCTGCCGGGTCGAGTAGGGCCGGAGGGCCGGCAATCTGCACAGCAAGCTCCGGGCCTGGCGACATGATGCGGTGGATCGCCACTGTCAGTAGTATCAAACATCCAACAATTACTAGAACAAGCTTCCAGTGATTGAACCTGTTTGCCTGAAAGTAGACCCTTCGCCACATACAATATAACCCCTCCTGGATACCAATTACTGGTATATCCTATGAGGGGCCTACCCTTATTATGACCCTTACTCCGTTGTTATAGTTCAACAAGTTCTAAGCTTCAGTGGGGGAAAGCAATCCCCCGCTGAATTCCCGAGCGAAGCGAGTTGCTTGATCGCAATCCACATAATCCTGCTTAACACATCTTGGATCGCCAGGTTGCTTGTGGTTCCTGCTGGCCTGAAATTATGGCGAACTGAATCTATGTTTTTTTCAATTTCTTCAGGTTGGGGTTGGGGACCTCCCCCGGAATACGCCCGCGCTTGGTCCACGGCTTCCCGTTCACCTCTTTCAGGTCCATGGTCATATCGATCGGCGCCGCCCCTGAGATATAGCTCCCCACGCCAAAGGAGTCAACCCCGGCCGCAGCCAGGATCCTGATCCGCTCCGGGTTGAGGCCGCCGGAGGCCAGGATGCGGACATGATTGAAGTGCGCCTGATCCAGGCGCTGGCGTAGTTCCTGCACCAGGTCCGGGGTGACACCGCCCCGCTCGCCGGGGGTATCCAGCCTCACTCCAAGCAGGTCCTTGCCCAGCGCTTCCGCCACCCGCAGCGACTCCTCGGTCTCGTCTTTATAGGTATCCACCAGCACGATCCTGGGCGCTCCCTCCGGCATGAACTCGTGGTAGGCCAGGGCTGCCCTCACGGTGTCGCCAGCAATCAGGATCAAGGCGTGGGGCATGGTTCCCTGGGGCTGTCTGCCAGTCAGCTTGGCAGCCAGGATGCAACTGGCGCCGTCGCATCCACCCACCAGGGCCGCCCGTTCCATGACTGGGGCCACCGCCGGGTGAACGTGCCGTGACCCGAAACAGATCACCGGTTTGCCGCCGGCGGCCTCCTTCACCTCACGGGCTGCCGTGGCCCAGCCGGATGAGTTGGCCAGGATGCCGAGGATGGTTGTCTCGTAGACCCCGAACTCCCGGTAGGAACCCTTGATGCGCATCACTACCTCTTTGTTTTTCATGGGGCTCCCCTCGGGCAGCACCCAGACCTCGATCCTCCTGTCTGCGAGCAGCCCCATGACCTCATCCACCCCTGCCAGGATGCCGTCCCGGCGGCAGAAGATCTCTGCTGTGACCAGCGTATCCAGCAGTCCCAGACCTTCCAGAACATCAAGGGTCCTCACGAAATAGATGTCCGTGGTGGCCGCGCCCAGGATCTCCTCGTGGGTGGCCGAAAATAGCCTTCTGTGAGAATCGATTTTCAGTCTGTCAACATCAGCCAGAGAAGTGATTTCGAACTCCATCTGCAGATCCTCTCTCATCTTATTGATCGAGCTATATTCGTTGTCAGGCCGTCAAGTTCAGGCAAATTTGCCACGCATACAGCAGAAGCCTCTCATTAGTGCCGGGTCGCCTGGGCACTGTGCTGGGCTGGGTCTGCGTACAGGAACTTGTAAATTTCGTAGTTTCTCATCACCGCCCGCAGGTACAACTGCGTTTCCGGAAAGGGGATGCGGTCGACGTCGGCCATGGTCCCCTTCCACAGGCCAATCTCCAGCCAGGCTTGAACGTTGCCGCGTCCGGCATTGTATGCCGCCAGCCCGGTCACCTGGTTCCCGTGGAAATCTTTAAACAGGTTGGCCAGGTACCAACTCCCGATCAACAGGTTGACCCCGGGCTGATAGAGTTGGCTCTCATGGAAGTCCTGGATGCCGATCTGCTTGGCCGTCCAGGATGCAGTCTCCGGCATTACCTGCATCAATCCCCTGGCGCCGGCAGCCGACTCGGCATTGGCATTAAATCCGCTCTCCACCCGGACCAGGGCTGCCAACAGGTACGGATCGATTTCCAACTGATTGGCCACCTGGGTGATTTCGGACCGGTATGGCCAGGGGTAGAAGATCTTCCAGAACCACTTGCTTTGCAGCACGTACAGGACGCAGAGGACAATTGCCAGCGCTATTATCAGCAGCCACAGCCGCCGCAAACTGATCACAATCACAGGTTAACCCACCATTTCGGTTGCCCCGCGCCAGCAAGCTGGCGCCCGGCAACGATGTTCGCTTCGCTCACCCAACAAGGAAGTCGGATGCAGGAAGTCAGATGTCAGAATATTTCTAGCATGCTTGTTGGCTTTTTCTCATACATCCATTTGTTTTTTTCAAAGCGGCCAACCACCAACATTAATCACCAACCACCAAATGCCATGCTTCTTTAACCTGTTGCTCCGTCTCTTCCGGCAGACCCCGGTTGTCGATCACCCGGTCAGCCCGAGACACCTTTTCCTCAAGCGGAATCTGCAGCAGGATCCGGCGCTCGGCCTCCTGTTCCGTCAGCCGGTCCCGCCCCATCAGGCGCTTGACTTGGGTTTGGTGGTCGACCATGACCACCCAGACCTCGTCAACGCACCTGTCCAACCCTGTTTCGAACAGCAGGGGCGCATCCAGCACCACTACCCCCTCAGGTCCGGAGCGGTATTTCTGCAACAGCTTTTCTATCTCCGCCAGGATCAGGGGATGAGTGATCCGGTTCAGCCTCTCCAGTTCCCGGGGATTGTTGAAGACCAACTGCCCCAGCGCTTTCCGGTCCAAGCCGCCATCGCTGTCGATAAAGGACCTGCCGAATTCCCTGACGATCATCTCCCAGCCCGGCCTGCCCGGCTGCACCACGTCACGGGCGACGCGGTCGGCATCGATCACCGTTGCTCCCAGTCTCTGCAACTGCCGGCTGACCAGGCTCTTCCCGCTGGCAATACCCCCGGTGAGGCCGATCAGGCGCATCCCTGCCACCCACTCAGCACTGGCAGCCGGGGCAAACAAAAGAACTGCGCCCACCAGTCTTCAGCCTGATGATCTCTTTTCCACACTTGGGGCATGGCTCGCCCTCCCGTCCGTGAACAGCCAACTGTGACTGAAAGTTGCCCGGATTTCCTTCTCCATCGACGTAATCCCGCAGCGTGGTGCCCCGGCCTGCTACTGCCTCCTCAAGCACTGACCGCATCGCCCGGTACAGCCCCTCCATGTCTACAGGGGTCAGGGAGGTAATTGTCCGCTCCGGGTGGATCCGCACCCGCCAGAGGATCTCGTTGGCATAGATATTGCCGATCCCGGCCACCGGTGACTGATCCAGCAGCAGCTTCTTGATCTGGCCGCGCCGGCCCTGGAACCGTTTCTCGAACAGATCCCCGGTCAGGGCAGGATCGAGGGCATCTGGGCCGAGGTCTTTCTGGGAGCAGAACGCCTCGAACGAGGCCACCGGCATCAGGTTCATGGTGCCAAACTGCCGCATATCCTGAAAGCGTAGTTCATCTCCGTTGTTCAGGTAAAAAACCAGGTGGACATGCTTGTCCCGGGGTGTATCGGGGCTCGAGTAAACCAGCCTGCCGGTCATCCGCAGGTGCACAGCCAGGAGGTGGCTCCCATCCAACTCCAGTAGCAGGTATTTGCCGCGCCGCCTCAAACCGGTAATGGAGCGCCCTCGCAGCAGGGCGACAAACTCCTGGGGGTGCGGCGCCTTGATGATCTTCTCCAAAAAAACCTCCACCTGCTCGATCCGCCGCCCCAAAAGCCTGGGTTGCAAGGTAGCCAAAACGGTTTGCACTTCCGGAAGTTCAGGCATTGCCGTTCACCCTTCTCAGGTCGTACCAGTTCGGGCCGATCTCGATGTCGACATCGAGCGGCACATCCAACTCCACCGCCCGTTCCATCCCCTCACGCACCAGGTTGATCAGTTCGCGTTGCTCCTGCTTCGGGAACTCGAACACCAGCTCATCATGCACCTGCAGCAGCATCCGCGCCAGCAGGCCCCTTTCCCGCAAGGACTGGTCTATGCGCAGCATGGCCAGCTTGATGATGTCTGCAGCGGTCCCCTGGATCGGGGTGTTCACCGCGGTCCGCTCTCCGAAGGACCTGATCTGGCGGTTGCCGCTCAACAGGTCCGGCAGGTAGCGGCGCCGCTTGAACAGGGTCTCCACCCAGCCCCGGTCCCTGGCCGCGGCGATGGTCTCCTGAATGAAACGCCTGACATCCGGATACTGGCGGAAGTAATTCTCGATATAGACCGCCGCCTCTTCACGGCTCACTCCGATGTCTCTGGCCAGCCCAAAGTCGGTGATCCCATAAACGATCCCAAAGTTTACCCCTTTCGCCCGGTGCCTCAGGTCCGGGGTGATCTCGTCCTGTGGCACCCCGAAGACCTCGGAGGCCGTGCGGGCGTGGATATCCTCGCCCCGGCTGAAGGCCTCCAGCAGTTTCTCGTCTCCGGACATGTGCGCCAGGATCCGCAGCTCGATCTGGGAGTAGTCCGCTGCCATAATCAGCCAGTCCGGCTCCGAGGGCACAAAGGCGCGCCGGATCTTGCGCCCCAATTCCATCCGGATGGGGATGTTCTGGAGATTCGGCTCCGTGCTGCTGAGCCTGCCGGTGGCGGTAATGGTCTGGTTGTAGGTGGTATGCACCTTGCCGGTGGCCAGGCCCAAGGCGCGCAGGCCGTCAATATAGGTGGATTTGAGCTTCAGCAACTGCCTGTACTCCAGCAGCTTGGCGGCGATCTCGTGGTACAGGGCCAGTTCCTCCAACACCGCAGCGTCGGTGCTGTAGCCTGTCTTCGTCTTTTTGACCACCGGCAGCTTCATCTTTTCAAACAGGATGACACCTAACTGGCGAGGGGAGTTGATGTTGAAGCTCTGGCCGGCCAGGTCGTAGATTTCGTTGGTCAGGCGTCCCAACTGGCGCCCAAACTCGCTCGACATGGCATCCAGTTGGGAGACGTCCAGTTTGACACCGGCCAGTTCCATCCCGGCCAGCACCGAGGACAGGGGCAGTTCCAGACTATAAAACAGGTCGCCCATCCCCTGCTCCTGCAACTCCGCCTGCAGCACCGGCCAGGCCCTGTACACCGCCAACGCCTGTTGGGCGACCGCGTTCTCGTCCTCGTTCGGCAGCACCAGCACCTGGTTGAGGTGTTTCATGGAGATCTCCTCGATAGTGGGGTTGGTGGCGGAGTGCAGCAGGTAGGAGGCCAACTTCGTGTCCCCGGTTATGCCCTCCAGGGCGATCCCATAACGCCTCCAGGCTGTCATCTCGGCCTTGGCGTCGTGGCACCACTTCTCGCAGGAGGGGCTTGTCAAGAGGTCATTGAGGCAGGCTAACACCTCGCTTTTTTCAGCGCAATCTTCGGGAACAGTAATGGCGGCACTCTCGCTGTCGCCCCAGGCCAGGCCCACCCTCCGCGCCCCACCGCGCCCAGAGGCGGCGCCGGGTCCGCCGGACCCGGCGCGGCGGGTACCCGGCGTGTACCCGGGGTTTCCGGCCACCGCTTCCGATGCCCCCGAATACAGGGCGAACCGGCCCGCCGCCCTGATCCTGGACATCAGCGCCAGCAGGCCGCCGGCCTGGCAAATCGACCCCGGATCCTGTCCGGCTGGCTCCTCCCCGGCGGTTGTGGTCACTCTATCATCAAGCGTCAAATCGTTGCGCAAGGTCCTGATCAGGTTCTTGAATTCCAGTTCCTGGAGGACCGGGAACAGCGCCTCATAGTTCGGCCTCCGCAACCGCAGGTCTTCAAAATCAACCTCGCAGGGGACATCCAGGACTATCTGCGTCAGTTTCTTGCTCAGCATTGCCTGATCGGCGTACTGGTCCAGCAGGGCGGCCACCTTGCCGGAGACCTGCGTCCTGTTGGACAGGCAAGCCTCGATACTGCCATACTGCTGCAGTAGTTTCACCGCTGTCTTTTCCCCGATCCCGGGCACCCCGGGGACGTTGTCGCTGGAGTCGCCGATCAACCCCTTGAGGTCCGGTATCTGCCCCGGCTTAAGGCCGTATCTCTTGAACACATCCTCTTCGGCATAACAATCCATCTCGCTGATACCCTTGCGGGTGATCATCGTCCGTGTCAGCCCGGAGACGAGTTGCAGCATGTCCCGGTCGCCGGTAACCACCAGCACCTCCAGGCCCCTCTTCTCCGCCAGCCGGACCATCGTTCCGATCAGGTCATCCGCCTCGTACCCGGCCATCTCCAGCGTCGTCATGTTGAATGCCCGGAGCACCCTTTTGATCAGGGGAAACTGTGGCCGCAGTTCCTCCGGCATGGGCTTGCGGTGGGCCTTGTATGCCTCGTAATCCTGGTGCCTGAAAGGCTTTCCTATGTCAAAGGCCACCGCCAGGTAGTCCGGCTT
The DNA here is from genome assembly GCA_050013155.1 of Thermacetogeniaceae bacterium. Classification (GTDB taxonomy): domain Bacteria; phylum Bacillota; class DSM-12270; order Thermacetogeniales; family Thermacetogeniaceae; genus Palsa-1188. The sequence continues at coordinate 13,274 of JBEKFU010000035.1, forward strand.
TTCCTGTCGCACCAGCTTTTGCAGCATGTTGGTGAAGCCCAGCACGGCGTTGGTATAGAGACCGGTGGTGGTTGACAGCAGGGGCAGGGCATGAAACGCCCGGTACGCCAGGCTGTTTCCGTCAAGTACCATCAACTTCTCCATCCGCTGGAACCCCGTTTCTTAACTTTTTTATTATCCTTTTCCGACTTACCACGATGCCTCAGGCCTCTGATACCGGCCTGCAGCGCCAGCGCCTGTCCATCATTCATTATAACAGATAAACACCGGGAAAAATAAACAGACCACCAGGATAATGGCTGGTGGTACTTGGCCGACCAGGCTTGGAGAGGTCAACATAAAATTGCGAAACCAATTGCGGAGCATTGCGAAGCAATAGCAATTTCCCCCTTTTTTCCAGGGAAGGTTTGCTCATTCGCTCCCGTTATTCTCGTCCAGGCTGTCCAGGATCTGCAGCAGGGAGACTTCGTCGGGCAGGTCGAGGGTTCCCTGCACGGCCTGCTTCTGGTAATCGGCCGGGAGGATGGACACCGGTATGGTGGTCACCCTGATGATGCCTCCGTTGATCCCGGCAGGACCACGGACCACTGTCACGAATCCGCCCTTCTCCCCCAGGTGGGATTTGTTCTGGTCGTCCGGGCTAAGTCCATCCACCGTCCTGGTGAAGATCGCCTCGCCACCGGCAAAGCTCAGTTTCCATCCCTGCTTTGCCGGGTATAGACGCAGCAGGTCAAGAGTGTTGCAGGCTTTCTTATCCGGCAAGCCGGCGCTGCTATCCACCTCGCGCTTACTCAGGGTATAGAAAGTCCTGACAACCACCCTGGCCCCCGCCGGCAACGGCCTTGTGAGCAGGACCCGTTCCCACCCCAGGTATAGCCCTCCTGCCAACACCAGCAGTATTATCCCGTAAAACATCAACTGAGGCGCCCTCTTGGCCGTCTTCTTCTTGACCACCTGAACCAGTCCTTCACTGAAGTCGGATGCAAGATGTCGCACGCCGGAATTTCTTACGACCGGGCCCGGCACTCAAAGGTACAGTCTGCCTTCTTGCATCTGACTCCTGAGATCGCAGGCGTGCTTCACTGCCTGAAGCTAGTTTTTTTAAGCCTGCTTTACTTATAAATATTTCCATCACACCCGAATTTATGAATGTTTTTTTACCACAACACCAAATAAAAAACCCGCCTATCCGGCGGAAGTTAAAATCTGTGCATCGGGTTAATTTCATTGAATGCTATTCCATCCTGTTCAACACTTCGTCGGGGATATCAAAGTTGGCATAGACATTCTGGACGTCATCGAGCTCATCCAGGGCGTCCAGCAGCCTCAGGACCTTCTCCGCAGTTTCGGCGTCGTTGACGGGAACGGTGGTTTTGGGGATCATGGTCAGTTCCGCATTGCTTAACTTGATGCCCTTCTCATCAAGATAGGTCTTGATGCGATCGTAATCCTGCGGCGCCGTTACTATCTCGATCAGTTTATCCTCTTCCTTGACGTCCTCCGCCCCGATCTCGATCAGGTCCAGCATCAGTTCGTCCGGATCACCGGGTACATCCTTGGCGGGCACTTGAAGCAAGCCCTTCATCTCGAACATCCAGGCCACGCAGCCGGATTCCCCCAGGCTCCCGCCGTTCCTGGAAAACAGGTGGCGAATCTCCGGAGCGGTGCGGTTGCGGTTGCCGGTCAGGATCTGCACCAGCACCGCCACGCCGCCGGTGGCATAACCCTCGTACACAATCTCCTCGTAATTGACGCCCTCAGCTTCTCCGGTTGCTCTGGCTAACAAGCGGTTGATGTTGTCAACAGGCATGTTTGCCGCCCGGGCGTTGGCGATCGCCAGTTTCAGGCTCATGTTGGCGTTGGGATCGCCGCCCCCCTTCCGAGCTGCGGCAAAGATCGCCCTCCCCAGCTTGGTGAATACATTGGCGCGCTGCGCATCAACCTTCGCCTTGCGGTGTTTGATATTTGCCCACTTAGAGTGACCAGACATTATGATCGCCCCCCTGTTGACATACTAACAAAAAGAGGCAGTAGCCGCAATTTCCTGCCTGAATTACCACAGATAACTACCCGCTCTAATGCCCCCGCTTCTCCAAAGCGGTGGGATAAGAGCGGCTACGTCACTGTATTAACTGGCTCTAAGCTTCAGTGGGGGAAAGCAATCCCCCACTGAAGCCAAGACCCAGTTGAACCGTTAAAACGGTATTTACTGCATTTAAACAAGTTCAATCGCTCCCATAGCTCCCAGCTTATCCCCCAGGATCACCGCCGCTCCCAGCACTCCTCTGATCCCGCAGGCAAACTGTAGTGCCGGTGTGAAACAAGATTCATCTTTCACAAGGTTGCCTAATGCCGTGGCCGCGGCGTCAGCCAGGGCGGCGTACCTGGATACCACCACCGCCGCATCGGCGCGCCCAAAGCTTAGGGAAGGCCCGACAGTGCCTGAAGAGGTGCAGATGCTGCAGCATCTGCCGTCTGGCCGAATCAACAGCCCCACCCGGTCTGACAGGGGTGATCGCCCGGCGAAAATGCCCACCCTTCTAAGGTGTATGGTCTTCAGAAAGATGTCACCACCGTTCTCCACAATCACCTCCCGGACGGTGCGGAGCAGGCCGCGCCCTACCAGTTCGGCGATGGCGCCGGCCACTGCCGCCATGGGGCCCACCCCCGCCCTGGCCGCGGCACTAGCCATCATGCGTATAATCCTTGGCGCATGCGGCAGCACTGGGAGCGGCTGCAGCGCATGAAGAAAAGTTGGGTCTCTGTCGATATAGCGCTCCAGATCACTCCGGCTGCGATGCACCAGTTCCAGCGCCACCTCCGGCAGCGACCGGGTGCAACCGGCCTCATCCACGCTGATCCAGAGGTCTGTCTCCTTCACGCAAACGGGGAAGGAAACCAGTCCCTTACCCCACATGCGGTTCCTGTATGTCCGCTCTGTGTACTCATCCATCACAACTTTAGAAATGCGCCTCCACCGCCCGCGCCATGCACACGTCGAGGCAGCTCTCGCAGACGATACAGCGGGAGCCGTCGAAGTGCACATTCATGTCCGGGCGGGTCAGGTACAGGGCGCCCGCCGGGCAGGAGGTGGTGCAGGCTCCACACTGCAAACAGCGCTCCTGATGCCAGACGATGCTGCCGCTCAAGGGCTCCACGCCGACCCCGATGTTCTTGATGAACTCCAGACCGCGGTTGTAGTTCTCCGAATCACCGCTCAATTCCAGTACCACGAATCCCTCCCTGTGCGGGTTGATGTCAGCCTTGAGGATGCTGACCACCAGGTCGAAATCCTTCACCAGACGGTAGATGACCGGCTGTTCCACCCATTGAGAGGAGAAACGCAACACTATCTTATCCTTTACCACACAGCCTGCCTCCAATCTCTCTTTTCTGTTCTAATCAATTTATTGCCGGGTTTTAGTATCGGGCTCCGGAATTACATCAAGTCGCTCGCCGGATCAGAGGATGAAACCACTCATCCTCATCCACCCAGCGGGTTTTTAGATGTGATTTGGCCTTTCTTCCAGCCCCTTTAGCTTGATGCCGGATGATACGCCCGGCAGCGGCGCCACCGGTTCGGTGAGCAGGAAGCTGCCGGTCCTGATCCACTCCTTGAGAGTTACGGCAATCTCCCGCGCCTTGGGTAAACTGGACAGAGGAGTGGTGGGAACCTCCTTGCCCTGTACCAGGATGCTGCCCGACCGGAGTTCTGCATAGCTGACCTGGCCGAGGGTTTTTCCGGTCTTGTAGGGATGTTCGTAGCTATAATCCTCGATCATCACCATGATATCCTGATCCCGCACGGCGGTAGCCAGCAGGACCTCCTCGTCGAGGATCGGTATGGGAATCCCGATACCCACCGCCAGGCTGGCGCCATAGCCGATGAAGCTGGTGCCCCGCAGCCATTCCGGCTTCATCTGTTTGAGGTCGCCGATCATGGCCAGCGTCCCCGCCCCCGTCAGAGGGATGCCGTTGGCGCCCCTGGCCTCACAGGGATTGTGCTGGGTGCCGTTCCAGGCCACGTACCCGATCCCGCCGCCCAGGAAGACCCTCGTCCCCATGCCGATCGTCCGGTAGTAGGGGTCGTTCAGCAGCGGGCTCAACTGCCCCGAAGTGGAGAAACTGGCATTGCCTAGGTTGGGCTGCAACATCCCCATATAGGTATAGATGGTGCGGTCGGACAGGTTGACGGCAACGCCGTAGTTCTGATAAGCGTTGCGGGGGTTGAAGAGGATTGCCTCGTTCAGATCCGCCAGAGTGACCCAGGTCTCGATGTGCCGCCTCGGGTAGCAGTCGGTTCCGTACCCTGTCGCCTCCAGTTTCACCGGCCTCCCGGCTACCAGGTCCTCGATCACGTGGCCTCCGCCGTAAAGGAAGCGCCCCGGGTAGACGCGGTTCTCCGGATCGCTCTCCGGCAGCTCGGTGGCGCCGAGGTAGGCGTCCACAGCCGCCAAGCCGCCGTAGGCCGACACGCCGTTCAGGTAGATCTTCTTCATCTTGATCCGCGGCCTGGAGTGGCCGAAGTTTAGGAATGCCCCGCTGGAGCACATGGTGCCGAAGGTGCCCGTGGTCACCACGTCCACCTGGCGGGTGGCCGCGGTGACTCCCTTTTCGGCGACCAGGTCGATGATCTCCTCCGCGGTGACCACCACCGCCTCCCCCTTCTTGATCCTGGCGTTGATCTCCTCGTAGGTTTTTGTGACCGCCATTCGCTTCCTCCTCGTCTCCTCTCGGATACAAAAAAATCAACCTCTTCCGCAAGAAGAGGTCGTTTTCACATGCCGCTGAAAGCACCTCTCATCTGCCAGACCACGTCTGTAGGAATTGGCACCGCTCCCCGCTATTATCGGGTCCGGTTGCCGGGCTTCATCGGGCCAGTCCCTCCACCACTCTCGATAAGAGAATTTCCTTATTCAGTTGAACACCAGCATCTACACTAGCACACACGCAATCATCATGTCAAGGCAAAAATTATGGCGAAAATTATGGCGTCAATCCAATCCCATCAGCGCCCGGGCAATACTGACCACATGCGTCTCGATAACTATCAGAAAGTTGACAATGTCATACTGGTACATGATTACCTGGTTATCCTCGTCCGCCAGTCCTCTCTGAGCAGTCAGACAGGATGTGAAGCGCAGGTTTTGCTGCAGGTTGAGTATTTCCGGATGCTTCAGGATGACTCTCTCAGCGAGCGCCATGTCATCGGCGCCCAGGGCAGTGACTACAGTTTGCGCATTCTTGATCACTTCGTCGTACAATTCAGCCATCTCCCCCCAGCAACTGGCCGGCATGACCTTGTCCTCACTGTTCAGCTTGCCCGCAATCTGACAGACACCGGTTACAGCATCACCCAAATATTCAAGGTCTTTGCTGATCAAGAGCAGGGTGGCAGTCTCTTTCGCCTGGGCATCCGTCAACCTCTGATCCAGCATCCTGGAAAGAAAGGTGAATATTTCATTGAAAGTGTTGTCGACCTCGTCTTCCACCAGCAATGTCTTCCCGATCAGTTTTTCGTCCGGATTCCGGCACAGTTCCGGAATAACCTCCAACATGTCGTGTTGGATATTCTCTCCTAATTCCACCAGTCCCTTCCGCACCCGGGCAAGGGCCAGAGGCGGGGTCTCCCCGGAAGCGTCGTCCAGCCACTGCAACCCATGGCGGAGGCGCTGCTGCCGCGACCGAAGCCCGGTCGCCATGTTGGCGGCAAAGGGCCCCGGCGGGTGGCCGCGCATAAGTTCGGCCATGCCGGCAATGTGTCCGTCTATGCTGACCAGGGATTCCACCAACACCAGGTAGGAAAAGCCGCCGGGCGGCGTCACCGAGAGGTACCACTCCTGCCGGCCCAAAGAGCGCTCGTAGATACCGCGCTGCAGCGTAACAACTTCCTCGTGCCCGGCATAAAGCTCCCCCAGGAGGGTCGGGTCGTTTTTTTCCAGCACCTGCTCGAATAACATGAAGTTGTCCAGGATCTTCCGGTACAGCAGTTCCACATCCTGCCACAACTCTTCATCCAGGTTGGGAACCCCGCCGGTGAATTCCCGGGCAATTTCCCGCACCCGATCGGCCACCCTCTCCAGATCATTGCAAATGTACAGCAGTCTCACTGACTGTCCGGCCTGCTCCTCGGTGAGGTAGGCGACCCCCAGGGCGGTCAGGAAACGGACCACGCTGCTGCTGATGATGTCCATGTTCTCCTCTTCGATTTCTATGGCCTCCCGCCAGTGGCGGTCACCAGAGCGCAGGGCGGCAACCAGGTTGACCAGCATCCCGTGGTAAAGCCGCCGGCTCATAGCCAATATTTCCAGGCGTGCCTGCTCCAGGGCCACACCCGGAACGGAGAGCGAACCGGAATCGATATACTGCAGCAGTCCGGTTCCTTTCTCACCGGGCCATAAGTATCTCAGGCCGGAACTGACCACGCCGGTCAGCGGGAGAAAGATGACGGCCATGGCCAGGGAGAAGAAAAGGTGGGCATAGGCTATCTGCCAGCGCACCGACGGGATCAGCTCAGCCAACAGGGTGCTCAACCGGGGGAGAAAGGGGAAGGCGACGGCGACGGCTGCAATCTTGTAACCGGTGCCGGCCAGGGCAGTGCGCCGGGCGTCCGCGGAGGGGGAAACCACTCCGTAAAAGAGAGGCGTCAGCGTACTCCCAACATGCGCCCCCAAAATTACTGGTATGACTGTGTTAGTGGTCAGCAGACCCTGGGAGGCAAATGACATCATCATGAGCAGGGTAGCGGCGCTGCTTTGCAGAATGACGGTCAGCAGCATGGCCCCCAGGATGGCCAGCAGGGGTAAATTACCCATGCTAAAAAAGAAGTGCGCCACGAAAGGCAGCGATTTCAGCGGTGATACGGCCAGGCTCATGGTGTTTATGCCAAAAAAGACCAGGCCAAGCCCCAGCGCCACCTGGCCGGCGTTGCGGGAACGCTCCGCCTTCCCCAGCACGTAAACCGCGGCCCCCAGGAATAGCAGCAGGTCCGCATAGCTCGATATATCCAGGGAAAACAACTGTATAATCAGGGATGTGCCGACGAACGAGCCCAGGACCACGCTCAGCGACCGGGCCAGGTCGATCATCCCGGCGTTCACGAAACCGATCAACAGGGTGTTGCTGACGTTCGAGCCCTGGAGCAGGACAGTCACGGCGATGCCCGCTAAAAAGCCCAGAAAGTCATTCCTGGTGATCAACTGGATTATTTCTCTGAGCTTGCCCGCCACGCTCTTCTGCAAACCCAGGGTGACGATGCGTAGACCATAGATGAACAGGCCGAGACCGGCAAAGAAAGGGACGATCTCACTCCAGGCAGGCACGGTACACCCCTTCTCATGCTGCTTCTCAAAGCTCTTTTTTGAACTGAAGCTCCTTCAAGACCTGTACCAGCTTCTCCACCAGGTGCGGCAGCGGCTCGGACAGCACGCCCACGATCTCGATCCGGCTCCTGCCGATGGGAAGCAACAGCTTCAAGGCCTTGCTGCTCCCAATGGCGGCAGCCATCCCGGGCGTGACCTCTCCGAGCATGGAGTTGGCAGCCAGGATGGAGATCGGGCCGGTGATCACGTCCACCCCGGCCACGGTCTGGACCACGGCATTCTCCCCGGTGGCCCCCTCGTTGGCGCCGGCACGCAGCATCAATGAAGTGGCCGTACTGTTCGTCCCCAGGGCGATGATCTCCACCTCAGGTCCCAGGCACTTCCTGATCCGCTCGGTGATATGCTTACCGACGCCGCCTCCCTGGCCGTCGATCACAGCTATCCTCATACCCGGCCTCCTCCCACCACCATTACACCCAGAGTCTTCTCCATCTCCCTGAGGGCAAAGCAGTGCGCCTGTTCATCAAAAGAAGCGACCCCGTCTTTGACAACGGCGACCTTGAAATTCCGCATGCGGGCGTCGGCGGCGGTGTACAGGACGCAGATGTTGGTGCAGACGCCGGTCAGGATGAGTTCCGAGATCCCCAGTTCCCGCAGGATGAGATCCAGGTCCGTACCGTAAAAGCCGCTGTAGCGGCGCTTGGGGATGAGATGGTCGCCGGGGCGGACTGCCAGTTCGGGAATGACCTGGGAGCCCCGGGAGCCGGCCACGCAGTGGGGCGGCCATACGGTGAACTCCTGGTCGTCCGGGCGGTGCTGGTCACAGAGGAACAAGACCGGCAGGTTTCCTTGACGCGCCCGTTCCAACTCGGCGGCAATCACCGGAACAATGCGCTGCCCGGCTGCGCCGACGAACAAAGCGCCCTGCTCCGTAAGAAAATCGTTGAGCATATCAACGATCACCAGCGCCTGCCCGCCCATCTCCGCTGCCCCCTTGATCATGCATACTGCTGATTGACATAATTACTCTTATACATTCAAGCCGTTAATTCCTTCTATTTATCCCAAGAGACTCCCCATTTTGGAAAAAAACTGAGGCTGATAGTCGTCTCACCCAACCCTAAAACGGATTCCATGCTCTGATGGCGGCACCGGCAGCTTCACGTCACCATATGGGTCTTTCATGCAGGTCTTCAACCAAGCACCGCAGCACCTCGGCCACCCCCCAGGCCTGGGCAAAACAACCCCTCGGCGTGAAGGGCTGGTCGCCGTCGAAGATCTCCGACACCGAGCCGACCCCGTGGTCGCGCAGATGGTCCCTGAAGGGCGCCAGCATCCGGGATGCCGTCTCCAGGCTGGCCGGCGAGCGCTCATTGACCCTACGGTAGGCGGTGATGAAGTGACCGATCAGCCAACTCCAGACCGTGCCCTGGTGGTAGGCGGCGTCACGCTCCAGTTGGTTGCCGAGATAGCGCCCCTTGAACTCCGGATCGGAGGGGCTGAGGCTGCGCAAACCGTAGGCCGTGTACAGGTCCTGCCAGACCTTCTGCACCACGGCCCGGGCCCGAGCGCGGGGCAGGGGGCTGTAAGGCAGGCTGACGGCAAGGATCTGGTTCGGCCGGAGGCGGACATCCCCGTGTTCCCCGTCCACCACATCATAGAGGCATTGGACCGCCTCGTTCCAGAAAACGGCGCAGAAGCTGGCCTGCACCTGTTCCGCCAGCCTGCCGTACAAGTCCTGCTCGCTCAAGGCGGCGGACAGATCGCTCATGAACATGAGGGCGTTGTACCAGAGGGCGTTCACCTCGACCGGCTTCCCGTTCCTGGGCGTGACCACCCAGTCGCCCACCTTGGCATCCATCCAGGTCAGTTGCAGGCCGGACCCCCCGGCCTCCACCAGGCCATCCCCGGCCATCCGGATCTTAAACCGGGTCCCCCGCCGGTAGTGTTCGACAATCTCCTTCATGGTAGGATACAGGCGATTCTTGACGAATCCGTAGTCAGAGGTGTATTGCAGCAGCTTCTGGACAGCGTAGAAGAACCACAGCGGAGCATCCACCGTGTTGTAAAACGGCTCCCCGCCGGCGTCCTGGAACATATTGGGGATCAGGCCGTCCCTGGCGTAGGCGGCGAAGGTGGCCAGGATCTCCCTGGCCTCGGCGTGGCGCCCGGTGCACAGGGTCAGCCCCGGCAGGGCGATCATGGCATCCCGGCCCCAGTCGTTGAACCAGGGGTAGCCGGCGATGATCGTCCGCTTCCCGGTGGATTCCCGCCAGACCAGGAAATCATCCGCCGCCAGCACCAACTGCCTGGCAAACCCGTCCTGGCAGCCGGCAACTGCCAGCAGGCCCGACCGGCGCTCCGCGGCCTCTTTCTCCATTTCCTCATAGGATGTCTGCAGGATAGGCTCCGCAGAAACAACAATGGTAAAGTCCTCGCAGGTATCACATTGCACGGTGAAGTGGCCAGGCAGAAAATGGTCTTCGTGGCTGGGCAGGCCGCGCTCCCGCTCCACCCGGTAATACATCCCCCGGTACCAGGCAGGCGCCCCGGTGTAGCGCCCCTGGTCGCTGGCAAGCCAGATGTGCGGCGCTCCTGAGAATGGCTCGATCTCCACCTGATGATCCTGGACCCTCTGGTCGAACGGCCAGTCGTTCTCAAAGATGGCATCGTGAAAGTCCCGGCAGTTGACCAGTGGATAGATGCGCAGGGTCACCGGGCGCCGGGACTCGTTAATAATTCGGTAGTGGATGACGGTGGTGTTGTGGGCGTAGATCATGAAGATCTTCTTGAACAGAAATATGTCCTCGATCTGATAGGTATAGGCAGGAAAGGGCTGGCGCTCAAAGCGCTGCAACAGCCGGTAGCCATCCTGGGCGTAATAGCCGTCGTGCACCTGGTTGGTCCCCAGGACATGCCTCACTCCCTCGACGAAAAGGTCCTCGTCCAGCTTGGCCACCAGCAATCTCCGGTCAACCGGGGGATGCAGGGCCGCCACCAGCAGCCCGTGATAGCGGCG
>JBEKFU010000036.1:0-29792 GCA_050013155.1 Thermacetogeniaceae bacterium
TCCGGTTTGCCAGACGTCAGAAAGGAGTTGCCCAGCCATAACTTGCCGTCCGGGTCCTTGACCACCAGGTCCAGGTTGTTCACCAGCGGGTGGACGGCGCCCGGCGCTACCGAGGGATCGGTCCAGGCCAGGGTGGCCTTGAAGGGCGACCCGCGCCCCTGCACCTGGTGGGTATAGCTGTCCATCCCCCCGTCGGCTACCCCGTCCCGGTCATCCACGAACTCGAAGGTTTTTTCATGCAGGCCCAGGATCGTGCCTCCCAGGTCGAGAGTTCCAAAGCCATCGCTGCCACCACTGCTGGGGCCCGCCTCCGGAGTGCGGGCGCCACAGATCAGGGCTGCCTTGAGCAGGGCTGCGGTCGGCTGAAGCACCTGCTCGTATTTTATCAGGTATTCCCGCAGCAGGGCGGCGCTGCCGCCTGCCACCGCCGCCGCCATGCTGGTCCCCTCCATGTAGGTGTAGTAACCACCCCCCAGGTCGAACTCGGACGCCACCCGGCGGGCCTTGGCCGAGATCACGGCCCCGGGCGCCAGCAGGTCCGGCTTCAATCGTCCGTCGCTGGTTGGGCCGCGGCTGGAAAAGTCACAGGCCTGGCTGCTGTCCACCTGGTGGGGGTCGAAGGCCGGATGCGGGCTCTGGCTGGCGCCGACTACCAGGGCGTTTTTGCTGTAAGCCTCCGGTGTCAGGCTCCCGGCCTTGGGCCCGTTGTTGCCGGCGCTGTATATCACCAGAAAATCCGGGTGTTCCCTGATGAAGTGGTCGGTCTGGGATGCCGTGTCCTGATAGCCACCATTGCCGGTACCGCCCCAGCCGTTCACGTGAATGCGGACCCCGGCCGCATAGGCCGGTGCGAACAGGTCGTCGAGATCCGGCGGCGGGTCCAGTTGACCGTTGCTGTCGATCAGGCCCTGGAAGTAGATGCTGGCCCCGGGCGCCACGCCCTGGTACCGGCCCGAGGATGCGGCGCCGGTACCGGCAATGGTGGCCGCCATAACAGTGCCGTGGCCGTTCGGATCCGCGGCCACGGGCGCTCCCGCCCAGGACCGCAGCATGACCACCTTGGGCATCTTGCCGGGCACACTGGCCAGGTCGGGGTGGATGTCATCCGTCGACCCGATATCCAGGCCGGTGTCGGCCAATCCGATGATCTCACCATCTCCGGTCAGACCCTGCTGCAAAGGAGACAGCCAGCCGGTCACACCCAGCGGCGTGGCCGCCACCAGGTCGCGCGCCCGGTCGTTCATCGACTCGTAGCTCGTGACCGGCTCGATGTAGACAACATCCGGAAGCTGCGACAGGTCTTCGAGATGGGCCTGGGGAAGCTGCAGCCGCAGGACCCGGCCGGGATCGGTCCCGCCGCGCTGGACAACACCGCCAAAGCGGCGGACCGCCTGAGCGACGGATGCCTTGTCTTCAGGCTGAAACACGGTGACGTTGACCGAGATCAGCTTATCCATGTCCGGGGATTGTTCACTGCCGGCCAGGGACGACGCCAGGCGCGCCGATGGGGCATACGCCTGCAGGGCGCTGCCCGCCACCCTCTGCGCAGCAGCCAGCTTGTTTGAAGGCACCCGCACCAGGATGCTGTTCCCGTCCAGCAGGTCTCCCTGCTCCACTCCCAGCCGGGCCAGAGACGCCAAGATATCAGCCGGGCTTTGCTCCCCGGGCCCGGTCGCAGGCGACAGGCGCAGCAGCATCACCTCGCCAGGCTGGCGGCTGGCGCTGTCGCTTACGCTTGCCCGGCTGTCCTGGCGCTGCTGCATTTGGAGGTCGCCCTGGCCATTTCTGGCCACTCCTCCATCCCGATTGGACAGGACTAATGTTCCGGCTACCAGCAGTACGGCCAGGACCAGCACGGCACCATGTTCTAGAAGGCGTTTCCAAATGCTGCTGCCGTCTTTCAATGGGATCCCATCCCCCTGTTTCCGGACTCCGTTAACACCAGGCCTATAAACCGGGGCAGCACCAACAGGCGCCGCCAACGGGCAGGCTCCTGGAAGGCCCGATACAGCCATTCCAGCCGGAGCCGCTGTATCCATACGGGTGATCGGCGCAGCCTGCCGGAGATCACGTCGAAGCTCCCCCCCACCCCGACCGCCACCGACGACCCCAGGTCCTGGCGGTGGTCCCGGATAAAGTACTCCTGCTTGGGGAAGCCCATGCCTACCAGCAGCAGGTCAGGGTGTGCCGCCCGGATCCGGTCGAGCACCGCCGGCAGTTCCGCTCCGGTCAACGAGTCCTTAGCTTCAGTGGGGGCTTGCCTTCCCCCACTGAAGCTTAGAAATCGTGATCCAGGGACGTAGCCGCTCTTACCTGTGTGCCCGTTTTCTTTCAGGCCGGGCGTTAGCCCGGATACGGGCGCCCACCGCTTCAAAGAAGCGGGGGCATTAGAGCGGGTAGTCATCGCGGAAAAATATCCGTGGCCGGTTCCCACCACCTGAAGGCCGGGGTGCTGCCGCTGCAGGTTGATGGCAGCCGCTTCAGCCACGCCAGGCGCTCCACCAAGCAGGTACAGGCGCCATCCGGCGTCCGCCGCCCGGACGGCCAGCGCCTGGATCAGGTCAATCCCGGTGACCCGTTCCGGAAAGGGACAGCCAAGGCGCTTGCCGGCCCAGAGGATCCCGTGACCGTCCGGCACCACCAGGTCGCCCCGGTTCAACAGCCCCCATACGGCCGGATCCTGCCGGGCGCTGCAAAGCATCTCCGGGTTCAGGGTGATTACCTGGCGCGCCAGGCCTCCCTTCGCAGATCCCGCTTGAGGCCCGGCCTGCTCGATCCAGCCGGCAATCACCGCTACGGCCTCTTCTAATGTGAAAGGGTGGATACCCACCCCCATGATATCGACTTTCTCTTTCAGATGCCCGGTCAAACCGCTCACCCCAACGACTAACGACTAACTGCCAACCACCATTTTGTCCAACATTACCGCCGCCTCGGCCCGGGTCATGATCTTGTTCGGGCGGAAAGTGCCGTCCGGATAACCGCTGATCCCGTCGAGCGTCAGGTGGGCGATGGCCCCGGCAGCCCAGAAACTGCTGTTGACATCCGTAAAGCTGGTCTTGGATGCCCTGCCGCTGTCCTGTAAGGGAAAGGCCTTATCCAGCAGCACCGCTGCCTCGGCCCGGCTGATCCCCTGCCCCGGGCGGAAGCTGCCGTCAGGATAGCCCTGCAGGTATCCTGCCGCCTTAGCCGCCCCGATAGCCCCGGCTGCCCAGTAACTGGAGGGCACGTCCGGAAACCCGGACGTGCCGGAGCTGGGAGCAAGGTGCTTGGCCAGGGTCAGCATCTCTGCCATATCCGCCCTGGTGACCTGGTCTGACGGGTGAAAGTTACCGTCCGGATAGCCGGAGATGATCCCCCGCGCCTTCAGGTCCAACACGGCACTGGCAGCCCAATGTCCGATCAGGTCCGGGAAGGGCGCCCCCCCTTGAAGCGCTTGCAAGTCTTGAGATACCAGGTCGAGGCGCGCCTGAAGGCTGTCCAGTTGCTGGTTCTCAGCCTTGAAAAGCTGGTCCAGGTGCTGCTGCAAAGAACTCGCTGAGAGCACCGGGTCGGCAGCCGTCCCCGGGTCACCGGCCGGTTGGTCCAAAGCCTCCGCAGGCCTACCTACCCTGTTGTTGGCCGACGCCAGGCATGCCAGGATCAGGATGACTGCACAGCAATACAGCCACCGCCATCTCTTTTGCTTGTCCATGCCTCTCCTCGGTGGTTTACCCCCACGCAGGCGGGGAGCATCTCCCTCCTGCGCTTTGCCGGATGGGGGAGACTTCTGGACGGATCGCGTCAAAGATTTGTACTTCGACGCTGTCTTTGCTAAACCCTGCCTAACCGCAGCAGGCAAACCTTAAAAGAAAATAAGAAATAAGCCTGGCATCCTATTTTCTGCCAGGCGCTATCAGAGGTCAGAGGTCAGAAAAAGAAAGGGGATTGCGTCCCGTTATTGTTGGGTGACCCGGCACTCAAGCCCCAAGGCTTTTCTTTACGGCTTCGGTTAGTGCTTATTGTCGTTAATCCGGAGAGTGTCTGGTAGAATTGTGCTGGGGAACATCAGGGGCGCCGGTTACCTCTGGGCGCGGTGATTCCGTTCAGGCTTCCGGTCCGGCTTCTATTCCGATATCCGACATCTTGCTTCCGACTTCCGTTTCGCGGTAGAGGGTCTTGGCCTGGGCGGCGGGAATGCTCCGCTCCGGCACCGCCAGCACCTCCACCTCGGTGGTCTTGCGCCCCCAGGTCAGGCTGACCAGGTCACCGACCTTGACCTCGCTGCCCGGCTTGGCCGGGCGTCCATTGATGCTTACCCGCCCGGCATCGCACACCTCTTTGGCGCTGGCCCTGCGTTTGACCAGACGGCTTACCTGTAAAAACTTATCGATGCGCAAAAAACGTCGCTCCCTCCGGAAAAAGAAAAAAGGCTCCGGATGTAACTGGGCATCTTTCAGCCCCTTTTAACAGGTCAACGGAGCCTTCTTCTCCAGATCACAACAATTATAACCTGCTTCATCGCCGGATGGCTCCGCAGGCTGATGGCATATCCCGGTTCCCCGGGCAACCCGCGCCCGCAAGCGGCGGTGCCGGGTCCAGCGGACCGGGCGCCGGGCGCCCTCTGGGCGCGATGTTCCCCAGCACTCAATACAGTTCAATCCTAAGAAAACTCCACCTTAACATTCGTTCTTACTTTATCGCTTTGTTCCTCGATTTTCGTTGAGTGCTGGGTCACCCAACAATGAAGTTGTTAACCGATCGAGTCTCTGAGAGCTTTGCCGGCCCTGAATGCAGGTACGCGTGTGGCAGCGATCTGGATCTCTTCGCCGGTCTGTGGATTGCGCCCGGTCCGGGCAGCCCGGTCGCGCACCTCAAAGGTGCCGAAGCCCACGAGCTGCACCTTATCACCCTTTGCCAATGCCTCTTCAATTACGTCGAATACTGCGGTGGTGACCTTTTCCGCATCCTTCTTGGTAACTTCAGCCTTTTCCGCCACGCTGCTAACCATTTCAGCCTTATTCAAACCAGATACCCTCCTTCGCAATTTTGGAATTTAGGCTACCTATTCGCCAGAAGCCTTGTAACTCCTGCTAAATTGCAGGGATGTAAAAAATATTTTTCCTCAGTATCAAAATATTAGCATATAATGACGTATTTACACATTATTGGTTACTGTTCAGGTATTCAGAATTCAGTAATCAGAATTCTTCTTCGAGACGATAAACCGTTCTCTCATTCTGACTCCTGACTCCTGACTCCTGACTCCTTGTAGTTACCATTATTGGTTATTTGGTCGCTTCCTGCAGCTTGACCTCGTCCCAGATGGCATCCAAGTCTGCCAGGGACAGTTCGCTCATTTTCAACCCCCTGTCGATAACCCTGGCCTCAATCCCCTGAAACCTCCGCATGAACTTATCCACTGCAGCCCGCAACGCCTCCTCCGCATCCACTTTCAGCAGCCGGGCGACATTCACCACCGCAAAGAGCAGATCGCCCAACTCCATGCGGACGGCATCCTCGTCCCCTGCCGACCAGGCTGACTGCAGCTCCTGCCACTCTTCCGCCAGCTTGACGGAAGCGCTGTCGGCATCAGGCCAGTCAAAACCGGCCAGGGCGGCTTTGCCCTGCACCTTTTGGGCCCTCTGCAAGGACGGCAGATGCCTGGGCGCCCCCGCCAGCAACGACCGCGGTTTTCCCTCGGCGCTTATTTCCGCCTCCGTTCCTTCCGTCCGCTTGATCGCCTCCCAGTTACGCACCACCTGTGCGGCGCTGTCTACCTGGATGGCGCCGAAGACGTGGGGGTGACGCCGTTTCAGTTTGGCGACAATCCCCGCCACTACCCGGTTGATGTCAAAATCCCCTCTGATGTCTGCAAGGGCGGCATGGAAAACCACCTGCAGTAATAAGTCTCCCAACTCCTCACAGAGTTTATTCATATTCCCCTCGTCAATGGCGTCAATGACCTCATAGGACTCCTCGATCAGGTACTGGCGCAGGCTCAGGTGGGTCTGCTCCCGGTCCCAGGGGCAGCCGTCCGGCCCCAGCAGCTTCTCCATTACTGTCACCAGGGAGTCGAGGGGATACCGGCTGGATTCAGAAGTCGGAGGCCGGATGTCGGAGGCCGGATGAAAGGCTTGCATGCCTTCCCTGGATGCCTTTAAATCTTTTCCTTCTGACTTCTGACTTCTGACTCCTGACTCCTGTGCCCGCATGGCGGGCACATAGACAGAGGTGAGATGGTCAAGGTCATCCAGCCGGTCCAGGTCATAGAGAGGAATCCGGCGCTGCCGCTCCTGCCCCCGCACCCCGGCCGAATAGATCACGGTCAGGGGGTGGTCGTCCGGAAACTGCTCCATCAAGGTCAGCTTGACCTCCGAAGCCAGTGCCCTGTTGTAGACCTGGGCCACCAGCACACCGGCTTGAAGCGGAATAGTAAAATAGGCGTCCGGTCCGGCGCCGGTCCGGCGCAGCAGTTGAAAACTCTCGGTCACCACCAGGCCCTGGGCCGGGTCGAGGCCCAGGCTGCTGACAACCGCATCCAGGAAGCTGGGCGCCGACCAGAGGCGCACCCGCACACTCCGAGCCGCAGCCTGTGCCAGCAAGAGCCTGACCACCGTCTCGCCCACCAGCGGATGCCCTGGGACCGCAAACACTATCGGCTCCCGGCTTCCGCAAGCGGCGCCGATCAGCCAGGAGGCCATCTCCCGGTAGACCTCGTCGAAGGAGGCGTAGCGCTCGTAAAAATCATCCAGGGGCTGCAACTGGAGGCCCTCCCGCTCCAGGAAGGGCACCACCGGATGGCGTCCGGTGCGCAGGTAAACCGGGCGGTGACGCATCAGGCTCAGGTTGAGGGCCGGCAATTGCAGGGGATCGCCGGGCCCCAGCCCCACCACGTAGATCTCCCCATCGGGAGGCTTGTCCTGATCATGCATACAGCATCATCTCTCTTTAAACTACTAAGTTTAGCGGCGGAACAAGCGGCGGAGGCCGACGATGCCGAGCTCACCCGTGAGCAGCAGGGCGAACGTGTAGCAGACCATGCCGCCGGACATCGCCGCCAGGGTCGCCGCCAGGTTGCCATGTGGCAGAAAGAAGTGGTACAGGCCCAGGATGGCCGCTCCCATTATTGTAGCAGCCAGCAACGGGCGGAGCAAGAAGAAGGAGGGGCCGCGGTAACCGGTGATCGCCCGCAGCGACCGGAAGTTCAGCAGGCTCGCCAGAAGCAGCCCGGCGCAACTGCCCAGGGCCGCCCCCTTGACGTCCATGCCGGGTACCACGGTCAGGTAGTAGTTGAAGAGGATCTTGACCAGACAGCCGGCCAGCAGGTTCACCACCGGGGACCAGGTGTTGCCGAGGCCCTGCAGGATGCCGGAGCTTGTCTGCTGTAGGCCCGAAAAAAAAGCGGTTGGCGCCAGCCAGGCGGTGACCACCCCGGCCCGCCGGTCAGCAAACAGGAGAGTGGTCAGCGGAGTGGCCAGCGCCACCAGGCCGACCGCGGCAGGCAGGCAGAAGAGAATGGTAATGCGAATGGCAGTTGCCACCCGCTCGTTAATCTCCCTGGTCCGTCCCCTGGCGACAGCGGCAGCGATGTTGGGAACCAGGCTGACTGCCAGAGAGACGGAGAATATCGCCGGCAGGTACACCAGGGTGCCGGCCATACCGGACAGTTCCCCGAACATGGCGGTGGCCTGGTGAAAACTGTAGCCGGCGACCTGCAGGCGGTGGGGGATGATGATGGCGTCGATCGCCTGCACCAGGGGCATCACCATGGAGCAGGCGGAAACCGGCAGGGCGAAGGTGAGCAAGCGCTTCAGGAGTTGCCCGGCGCCGTCGAGCAGCGACAGCACCCTGCTCCACCCCCGGGGTCCGAGCTGCCTGTGCAGACCGCGTTCGAACCAGAGGGCGAGGCAGACCAGCACCAGGAGGCCCCCGCAGCCGCCGGTGAAGGCCCCGAAAGCCGCCCCGGCCGCTGCGAACTCGACTCCCCGGGGCAGCAGGACATAGGCCGCCCATAAGACCGTGCCCACCCGGATGCACTGTTCCACCACCTCGGACAAGGCGGTCGGCCACATCAACTGCCAACCCTGGAAATAGCCCCGGAAGGCGGAGGCGACGGAGATCACCAGGACCGCCGGGGCGATGCTCACCAGCGAGTAATAGGCCCGGGCATCCCCCAGCACCGACTCCGCCAGGTAGTGAGCCGAGTGGTACAAGCCAAGGGCCAGCAGCAGGCCGAACAGGGATAAAAAGACCAGGGCCAGCAGGAACACCTGGCGCGCCCCGAAGCGATCGCCCCGGGCGCCCTTCTCCGCCACCAGCATGGAGATAGCAATGGGAACGCCGGAGGTGGAGAGGGCGATCAGGGTGATGTAGATCGGGTAGGCCATCTGGTAGAGCCCAACACCCTCGCTCCCCACCAGCCGGGTAAAGGGGATGCGGTAAAACGCCCCCAGGAGCTTGACCACCAGGCCGGCCACGGCCAATATGAAAGCCCCGCGCAGGAAGGATTGCGGCTGCTGCGGCTTCACTGCGTCGCCCCCCGATTCGTTCTCGTTTATGATACGATGAGGGGTTGTCCGTTAGACCAGGGGGCGATGCCGATCAGGTTGGGGCGCCAGTTTCGCTTAAGCGTTGTAGGACAAGTTTTCTATAAAAATAAAAAGGCGGCCGATGTTGCCACCTTTTCGGATTCATCCCGTATCGGTAACCTGCGCCTCCGGGCGCTACTGCTCCATCTGTTTGGCCAGGAAACCCGCCGCAGTTTCCGCAAGCTTCAACTCCAACTCGCCCATTTTCACGTTCGGCTCCTTGGAGCAGATGATCACGGCGCCGATCGGGTCGCCTTCGGCGATGATCGGGGCAATCACCTCACTGGAAAACTTGCAGGTCTCTACTTCCTCTTCCGTGAGGCACCCTTTGCAGAAAGGATGTTCCCCCGCCTTGCTGATGAGGATGGGCTTGCGCTCCTCCATCACCTTCTCGACCGCGGCGCCAACCGGTTTATTCAAAAACTCCTTCTTGGCCGCCCCCGCCACAGCGATGATATTGTCCCGATCGGCAATACACGCGATGTGGCCGATCGCTTCATGCAAGGAGTCTGCATACTCTTTTGCAAAATCCCCAAGTTCACCGATCGGTGAATATTTCTTGAGGATGACCTCGCCTTCCCGGTCTACAAAGATTTCGAGGGGATCTCCCTCCCGAATCCGTAGGGTCCGGCGGATCTCTTTAGGAATTACTACGCGACCTAGATCATCAATGCGGCGTACGATACCTGTTGCTTTCAAGTAGTATCCCCCCTTCTATACCAAGATGATTTTACCGAGTTCAGAGGCCTTGACCTCGAGTTCTCACGAATAGTATATAACCGGAAGGGGCGATTTATTCATTATTTTCCACACCCAAGTTATATTTGGTCCTGATTATCACACCCTACTTTAGTGCCGGGCCGGGCTGCACCCGCAGTTCGATAAAGCTGCTCTGCTGGAGTCCGTCAAGATAGGCGCCGAACACATCATTTTTTTTGCGGGTCAGCACCTGTTGCTGCAACTGGTCGTGAACGTCCGCGAAACTGAGATTCTGCAACTGGCTCTTCTCAGATTCGTAAGCCGCCCTGACCTCGTCCTCGGTGACCGTCACGTTCCGGGTCACGTAGTCGCCAAGCTTGCTGACGGTGATCATCTCGGCGACCAACTGGCGGTACTGATTCATGGTATAGCCCTGGGATGACAGGGCCTGCTCCAACTGGTCCTGGCCGCCGGTGTTCATCATGTCCATCAGCACCCGGGTCTCCACTTCCTCCGGTGTGGCGGAAATCCCGGCCCGAGCCGCGGCCTGGCGCAGCAGCACCTCGTCCACCATTTGCTGCAGAACCTCGCCGGAGATCTGCTGGTCGATCTTCTCGTTGCCAGGCGCCTTGGGGTCAATCCCATACAACCTGGACATCGAGACTTCCGCGCGGCTGGTCTCCTGCTGCCACTCAGCCCTGGAGACCGGCGCCCCGTTGACCCGGACCACCCAGTCACCACTTTCCGACCACCAGTACCAGAGGCCCGCTACAATCAGTATGCCAATAAATACCAGCACCTGTGGCCAATACGGCCAGCCCTGCCGCCACGCGCCCCACCCAAAGGGTACCAAGGCGGCGGCGGCTTCCGGCGCTTCTTGCTGCGATTGCTCACTCTCCGTTGAACCGCTCTCCTCCAGACTCAACTCGCTCCACTCCCCCCGGCACTAAAGCAATGTGGTAACTTCGCTGATAGTGCCACAAATTTGATAGCTTGCTGGTCGCACACTCGTGACTTTAGTCGTGAGTTAGGCCAGCGAATATTTGTTTGCTTTTAAGCTTTCCTTCTGGTATAATACTCTAGAGGAATGATCTGGTGACAACCAAGCTAGATCAAAATTCCTGAACCGCAGGAACTGCGGGGATAGCCTGTGGAGTTCCTGTAAGACCTCTTTCACGAAGGCACGGAACGATGAATCAGGAATCTCGTGACTTTAGTCATGAGAGGTTCAAGTGTGATGAATGCCATGAACGCCTTTACATTAGTGCAGGGCTCCGCCCTCCTGTTGGTCACCAGGATGTTCTTCAACCGCTTCTAAGCCCTGGCTGCCTTTAGACTTCGCCCTCCATCCGGCGAAATCCTGCCCGGACGCCTGGGATTAAGGGGAAATCGATCACGGGGCCATGGCCTGGTCCAACATCCCGATCAGCCGCTCCGGGGTCAGGCCGCGGGTCTCGATGCGCGCCTCCAGGTCACCCACCGCCGAGAAGCTGATCCGCCGGTCAAAGACCATGCCCCAGCGGGCCAGGGCGTTGCCGCGGGGCGCCCCCTCCCTGTCGAAGCGCACCATCAGGGTGTGCGCGCTGTGCTGGACGTCCTGGACATGCGACTCCCGGGCGCGCAGCCGCAGCCGGGACAGGCTGAACAGGTGCGCCACCGGTGGCGGCAGCGGCCCGAAGCGGTCCCGCACCTCCGCCGTCAGGTCCTCCACCTCCTGCAAGCTCTCGACTGCTGCCAGGCGCCGGTACAACTCCACCTTCTGACGCCCGTCGCTCACGTAGGTGTCCGGAATGAAGGAGTCTCCATAGTGTAGCTCCAAGGCCGGCGCTGGGGGGCGCCCTACCGGCGCCGCCACGGCGCCGGGGATCACGGCGCCCTTCACCTCCTGTACCGCCTCGCCCAGCAGTTGGTTATACAGGTCGAAGCCCAGGGCGGCCATATGCCCATGCTGCTCCGCACCCAGGATGCTGCCCGCCCCCCGGATCTCCAGGTCCCGCAGGGCTAGCTTGAACCCGGAGCCGAACTCGGCGAACTCCTGCAGGGCGCGCAGGCGCTTCTCCGCCTGCTCGCTGAGCATCATATCCTCCGGAACGGTGAAGTAGCCGTAGGCCAGCCGGTTCGACCGTCCGACCCGGCCGCGCAATTGGTAGAGCTGGGCCAGGCCGAAGGTGTCCGCCCGCTCCACGATCAGGGTGTTGACGTTGGGAAGGTCGATGCCGTTCTCGATGATGGCGGTGCAGATCAGGACGTTGAAGCGGCGGTTCAGGAAGTCCAGCATCGCCTCCTCCAGGTCGTCCTCATGCATCTGGCCGTGGGCGATGCGGAAGGAGGCCTCGGGCACCAACCCCTCCAGGAACAGCAGGCAACGATCGATGCTCTGCACCCGGTTATGCAAGTAAAAGACCTGCCCGCCCCGCTGGATCTCTCTTAAAATGGCATCCCGCACCAGGTCCGGTTGGTACTCCAGGACGTAGGTCTGGACCGGCATCCGCTCCTCCGGCGGGGTCTCGATGACGCTCATGTCCCTGGTCCCCGACAGGGACATCTGCAGGGTGCGGGGGATCGGGGTGGCGGTCAGGGTCAGCACGTCCACGCTGGTCTTGAGCAGCTTGATCCTTTCCTTGTGGTTGACCCCGAAGCGCTGCTCCTCGTCGATCACCAGCAGGCCGAGGTCCTTGAACTTGACGTCCCCGGAGAGCAGGCGATGAGTGCCGATGACCACGTCGATCAGGCCCTTGGCCAGGTCGTCGATGGTGGCTTTCTGTTGCCGGGGAGTCCGGAAGCGGCTCAACACCTCGACCCGCACCGGGTAGTAGCCGAAGCGCTCCCGAAAGGTGTGCTCGTGCTGCTGGGCGAGGACGGTGGTAGGCGCCAGGATGGCCGCCTGTTTGCCGTCCTGGACCGCCTTGAAGGCTGCCCGGATGGCCACCTCGGTCTTGCCGAAGCCCACGTCCCCGCAGATCAACCGGTCCATCGGCCTGGGCTGTTCCATGTCGGCCTTGACGTCGGCAATCGCCTGCGCCTGGTCCGGGGTCTCGTCATAGGGGAAGACTGCCTCGAACTCCTGTTGCCAGACGGTGTCCGGGGCGAATGCGTGGCCCGGCTGCCGCATCCGCTCGGCGTAGAGGGCCACCAGATCGAACGCCAGCTCCCGCACCCGCTTTTTGACCCGCTGCTTGAGGCGCGCCCAATCGGTGCCCCCGAGCTTGGAGAGCTTGGGCGCCGCTCCCTCGGGGCCGGTATACTTCTGGATCAGGGTCACCTGGTCGACCGGAACGTAGAGCCGGTCAGCGCCGGCATAGGCCACCTCCAGGTAGTCCCTGGTGCGTCCGTCCACGGTCATCCCCTTGATGCCCAGGTAGCGCCCGATGCCGTGGTGCACGTGCACCACGTAGTCACCGGGAGCCAATTCGGGAGGCGCCGCGCCCAGAAAGCGACCCGCCGCCTCCGCCGTCCGGACCTGGGCGCGGGTGCGCACCCGCTTGCGCCCGTAAAGCTCCTCTCCGGTCACCACCGACAGCAGGCCGGGCAGCTCGAATCCCTGGCTGAGTTGCCCCACCCCCACCTGGAGACGCCCGCCTTCCAGGCTCAGTGGCCAATCCCGGGTGACCAGGGGCGCCAGGTCATGGTCACGCAGGTTTTGCTCCAGGCGCTCCAGGCGCTCTTCGGTCTGAGTCAGCAGCAGCACTGCCGCCCGGTGCTGCAGCCATCTCTGTGCCTCCGGCGCCAGCAGGTCCGGGCGGGCGAGAAAAGGCTGCATCTCCTTGACTGTCAGGTGTACCGACGCCCGGGGCTGGAACCGGCCGGGCCGGGTGAGCAGGTGCCCCAGACCGATCAGGGGCAGCGACTCCAGGTCGCGTTGCAGTTCGTCCTCGGTCAGGTAATACTCCTGCCAGGGGGTGAAGGACTGGCCTTCCTGGAACAGGCGGCGGTAATCGGACTCCAGCAGTGCGATGTGGGCACGGCACTGCTCCTGAAAACGACCGGGCTCATCGATGACCACCAGGGACCCCTCGGGAAGATAGGCGAACAGAGACACCTGCTCGGGGTAGAAGTAGGGCTGCACCAGGTTTAGGGAACCGCCCAGACCATCCTCCGCCATCTCTAACAAGCGGTTCTGACGCTGCTGCAGGCGCACGTTTGCGCTGCGGTTTCCCTTCAGTTGCTCCCGCCTGACCCGGTAGGCGGCCCTGATCCGCTCCGCCGCCTGCCCGGCCTGACCCGGCGCATAGATGAATTCCCTGGCCGGCCAGACTGTTATCTGCTGCATGGCAGCCAGGGAGCGCTGGCTGGCAGGGTCCATCTCTTTTAGCGAAGCGATCTCGTCGCCCCAGAACTCCAGGCGCACCGGGACGCCCTGGAAGGGAAAGATATCCAGGATACTGCCCCGCAGGGCGAACTGCCCCGGCGCCGCCACCAGGTCGACACGCTCATAGCCGGAGTATACCAACCGTCCGGGGAGGGCGGTCAGGTCGCACTCGACGCCGGTCGCCAGGAGCAGCGCCGCCTGCTCCCAGCTTGAAGGCGGGATCAGTTTTGGCAACAGGGCCTCCGCCGGAGCGACCACCACCGGTGGCGGCCCGGAGGCTTCCCGCAACGACGCCAGGACCCGCAGGCGCCCGGCGGTGGGCTCCCGGCTGGCCGCTACCACCTCGAAGGGGAGGGCCTCCGCCGGATCGAAAAGCAGGACCTCCCGGTCCGGGAGCAGGCTTGACAGATCGCGCAGCCAGTCCCCCACCTGGTCGAAGCCGGGCGCCACCACCAGCAGCGCCCCGTCACAGCGCCCCTGTTCATAGAGAGCGGCGCACAGCAGCGCCCGGCAGGACCCCCCGGCCCCGGTGATGAACAACGGAAACTGCCCTCGCTGCAATGCAGCCAGGGCTTGTTTGTATTCCGGCAGTTGGTTGAGCAGGTTGCGCACGGCGTACCCCTTTGAAACCCGACAACAGGTGTTGCGGCAAAATCTTCTGCCTGGAACATTATATCACCGGAACAGTCCGGATTATACCTGACGCCCCGATAGATGGCTATATCCTGGCGAACACCGTACCTAAATCAATTTCCAGGTCAGGGAAAACCGATACCTTTATCTTGTCTTGGTCAGAATAAACTTCAGGGCGTCCATATCGCTTGTTTTCCTGTAAGGTGAATACGCTGACAATCTTCCCATCCGGTTCCACGATCCAGTATTCCTTGACACCGGCTTTTTCGTATTTGTTGAATTTCAGTAACCTATCCTTCTTTGATGTTGAAGGTGCAGCGATCTCGATGACAAGTGTTGGCACTCCGAAGTAGCCTGATTTTCTGAGTTTGCCCTCATCGCAGACGACAACGAGATCAGGCTGCGCAACGAGATTGGAGATATCTTCGTCGCTCTCATCGAATTCAGGAACACAGAGGTCGAAAGGTGCAGCAAACACCCTGCAAGGTTTATCTCTGAGATAATTACCGAACTGCAAAGACAATTCCATGGATATTCCCTGGTGCTGCCAGGAAGGGGCTGTCATCATGTATGGCACCCCATCAATAATTTCCCACCGCTCGTCTTCGGGCCACGTCAAATAATCGCCATAGGTATGCTTTCTTTTCTCGTTTGGCATGGACATACTTTACGCACCTCCTAATCAGTCTTGACATGAACGGTCTAAAATATCTATAGGCTTATTATACCACACGTACGGGTGTTTGTGAACAACTCGTTGCTTTCGAGTGACTAAAGAATTATTTGTACCGGGCGCCGGGGCATGGAGAATCGGCTTTTGCGTACACTAAGTCGGTAAACTATCTCCAGGAAAGGTGGTCGTGATTAGATGAGGCAGTCGGCGCAACTGGCTCTGGCCCACAGCGACATCGCCAAGGCCGAGAAGAGGTTGAAGGCCCTGTCCCTGCTGCTGCAGGAGGAGGCCTATTCGGACGTGGTGCGGGAGGCCCAGGAACTGGTGGAGCTGGCCCTGAAGGGCATCCTGTTCCAGGCCGGGATCGATCCCCCGAAGGAGCATGACATCGGGCGGTTTTTCAAGGAGATGCGGGACCGGCTGCCCCAGAAGGCAGCCCAGGCAGCAGACCGTCTGGCGACTATCTCCGGACAGTTGTGCCGGGAGCGCAACGCCTCTTTCTACGGCGACCAGAACTTTATCCCCGCCGAAGGATACACCCGCCGGGAAGCTGAACAGGCCCTGGAAGATGCGCAGTTTACCTACCAATTGGCCAAAGAAGTGATTCCTGAAGGTTGATCAGGAGCGCTCCTCCACCAGCCAGCCCGCCACCCATCCGGTACGGCTGTCCGGTAGGCGCACCTGGTACCAACCGCCGCTCTCGGCCAGCACTGTCATCGGCTCGCTGTCCGGATTGCCCCTGGTGGCCGTGCCTACCAGCGGGTAGCTCGTGCCCGGGCCCTGCCTCAGGTTCACGTAGCTGTTGCCGGTCTTGATATAAAGCTGCTTGGGGGCGGCAGCCTGGGCCGGTTGGATCGGGGTTATCCCCTGCTGCTTCTGGACCTCTGCGAGGGCCTGTTCCAACTGGGCCTCCCTGGCGGTCAGGTCCGAGACGCGCTGCTGCAGGCCCGCGATGTAGGTGGCCACCTGCTCGTCCACGTAGCTCCGGGCTACCAGCGGGTCGGCGGCGGAACCGGGCCCGTTTCCCCCGGCCATTACCCGTGAGGCCACAAAAAATCCCGCGGCGACACCGAACGCCACGAGACTCAGATACAGCACCAGCGGTCTTGCTCTCATGAATCCAGATCCCGCTCCTCCCCGGCCGCCTTACTCTTGATGTTAGAAGCTTGACTTTCGATGTTCGATTAGGGGGAAATTACTATTGCTTCGCAAGCTTCGCAATTTTCTTCGAAGTTCGAACCTCGAATATGCCCTACTTGTGAGTACCCGCCTGCCTGGCCCGGGAATCCGCCGGCCCGGGTGAGGGAAGGCGCTGCCGAGACAGCAGTCCGGCCCTGTTGGCCAGGAACAGCACCACGGCGCACAACATGAAAAGCACTATCAGCCCCTGGCCGGCATTCAGAAAGGTCAGCAGCACGGCGCTGCCGCCCAGGAGCAGATTGACGCCATAGATCGACAGCACCGTCTGGCTGTGAGTCAGGCCCAGGTCCAGCAGGCGGTGGTGAATGTGTTCCCGGTCGGCGGTAAGAATGTTCTGGCCCCGCATCAGCCGGCGGATGATGGCCAGGAGCATGTCGGAGATGGGAATGCCCAGGATCAGGATCGGCAGGATCAGGGAGAAGACAGCGGCTGACTTGGTCAGGCCGATGGCTGCCAGGGATGCCAGGGTGAATCCCAGGAACATGGCGCCCGCATCCTTCATGAAGATCCTGGCCGGGTGCCAGTTATGGGGCAGAAAACCCAGGGCGGATGCTCCCAGAAACAGCGAACAGACGCCCACCAGCGGCACTCCCTGGCTGAAGGAGACATAAGACACGATGCCCGCGGAGATGGCAGCGATCCCCGCCGCCAACCCGTCCAGGCCGTCCACCAGGTTGAGGGCGTTGGTGATGGCCACCAGCCAGGCAATGGTCAAGATAACGCTCAGGGGGTATCTCAGCGCAATGATCCCTCCGAAGGGATTAGTTACGAAGTGCATCCTGATCCCGAAAGAGACCGCCACCGCTGCGGCCGCGATCTGTCCCGCCAGCTTGGCGAGGGGAGAGATGCCTTTCCAGTCGTCCAACATCCCCACCACCAGGACCACCAGGCCGCCGGCCAACAACCCGATCACCTCCCGGGTGAGGGGCAGAACGGCCATCAGGACAGCGGCCACCAGGGCAGCGGCAAAGCCCAGGAAAATCCCCAGGCCGCCCCAGCAAGGAACCGGATGCTGGTGTACCTTGCGCTGTCCGGGCAGGTCAATGGCGCCTGCAGCCACAGCCAGCTTCTTTACCAGGGGCGTCAACAGCAGGGGAATACCGAATGCCAGCAATGTCCCCCATATGATCAGGTGCAACCTCATGGCTTCTCCATCTCCTTGAACAACCGGCCAGCCGGGATGTGCGATATGCTTCCAACATCCGCGCCCGCTCACATCCATTCATTGATCGTTGGTCGTTGGTCAATGGATTCCCATATCGTGCTTCGTGATCAGATCCTCGGAACAAATTCCCAACTGTTCTATTCAGTGTCCAACCGCTAAGTGGCCGCGCCAAGGACAATCAAAAACTCGCCCTCCGCAGCCACCTTGTCGCCCACCAATGCCCGAGCCTTTGCCTTGCTGATATTACCCCTCATCTTCAGGAATTCCACCTCGATCCGCAACTGGTCGCCGGGGCGCACCTGCTGCCGGAACCGGCACTTGTCGATCCCCGCGAACAGGCCCATCTTCCCGGCATTTGCGGGCATCTTCAACAAAGCTACCGCCCCCACCTGGGCCATGGCTTCCACGACCAGGACACCCGGCATCACCGGATTTCCCGGAAAATGTCCCTGGAAGAAGGACTCATTGATGGTGACGTTCTTGATCCCCACCGCCCGCTTACCTTCCTCCAGCTCGACGATCCGGTCGACCAGCAGGAAGGGATAGCGATGCGGGATGATATCCTGGATCTGACGGGCGCTCAGAATTTCTCGCTGTTCAACCATTACGGCCGGTGGCTACCTCCTGTCGACGCCGACATAGTCGACATGATAAGTGGCTTGTCCTTATAAACACCCTATAAACCACCCTATTATAGCACATTCTTACCAGATCCAACATCTAAAGTGCTGAAGCCATTCATCCTCCCGCCTTAGAGGACGGGGGACTTCTGGCCGAAAAAGCAACTCGCTTCGCTCGGGGATTCAGTGGGGGTCTGCACCCCCACTGAATTCGGAGACTAAAAGCTTTTGCCAAATTCATCTCCCGCTTATAGAAGCGGGAGACTCCTTTGGCGAGAGTTGGAATTATTAATTTACATTAAGAAATTTATGCCAGTTGGCTCGCTTTTTCTTGCACACACTCCATGTAAAGCCTCGTCAACTGTTCTGTCATCACCCTGGCGTCAAACCGTTCGGCGGCGGTCCGGGCAGCCGCCTCGCCCATCCGCCGGGCCTCGTCCGGGTGCTCCAGCAGCCAGGCGATCCTCGCCGCCAGCGCCCTGGGGTTGTCAGGCTCTACCAGCAGCCCGTTCTCCCGGTCCACCAGGATCTCCTTGATCCCCCCGACGTTGCTGGCCACACAGGGCTTGCCCATACTCATGGCCTCCACCAGGCTCAGGGGCATGGCCTCGCTCAGGGAGGGCAGCGTCACCACCGACATCCGGGCGAGCAGTTCGGGGATATCGTCCCGGAGACCCAGGAACTCCACCTGCCCGGCAATCCCCAGTTTCCAGGCGAAATCCCGCAGGTCCTGCTGCAGGGAACCGTCCCCCACGATCTGGAAGCGGCAACCTCCGTGCTGCTGCAGCAGCATCCGGGCCGCCTCCAGGAAGCAGCGGTGGCCCTTTTCCGGCTCCAGGCGCCCGACCAGGCCGATCACGGGTTCCTGATCAGCAGGCGGCGCGCCGGTCGGCGGCGGCTGGAACTTGCTCAGATCGATCCCGTTGTAGATCAGGGCGATCTTGCGGTCATCCACCCCCTGGCGGATCAGGTCCTCCCGGACCGCCTGGCTGACCGCCACCACCCGGTCACAGGTGTAACTGTCGACCAGGCTGAGCAGCCTGGAGCGAACCCCGGCGCCCTCGGCCTCCAGCCGGTGCCTGGTATAGATCACGCAGGTCCCGCCGGACAGCCTGGCGGCCAGGCGCCCGGCAAAGCTGGCGTGGGTATGCGCCACATTGATGTTATACTTCCTGAGCGCCCTGATGATGGCCGGTATCTGTTTCCAGAGCCGCCCCGGGGCGAAGGACTGATCCGGCGGCAGCTCGGGCAGGGCCAGCACCGTGACGCCGGGATTGGCGGCACACCGCTCCTCCAGCAGGGAACCGGCCGGGCAGAGCACGTACACCTGGAGCCGGGAGCGGTCATAGTGGGCCAGAAAGTTCAGCAACAGTCGCCCGGCGCCGCCGATGTTGCTATCGCTGATGATGTGCAGCACCCTCAGTCCCGGCTCCCCGGTCCTTGCGTCCGCGCCGGGATACCCGCTTAAGCGGGTCGGCGGTACCGGGTCCAGCGGACCGGGCGCGGTTCCCGCCATCAGTCTTCAGCACCCCCGTCACCAAGGGCTGCCGCCCCCGGGCGCTCTTCGGGCAGCCGGGCAGACGCCACCGTCAGCGAGATCAGGAACCAGAACAGGAATACCAGCTTGAAGTTGAACCAGCAGTCCTCCGTGAGGCCCATGAACAGGTAGCTGGCCATACCCGCCATGGCAGCCATGCCCGCCATCCTGGCAAACCCCGGGGACTGCATAATCCGTTTTAGGGCGTAGCCAAAGTAACTGCACAGCAGCCAGAGGAAGATCAGGGTTCCGAACACCCCGTACTCCACCAGCAGCTCGATGTACAGGTTGTGGGTATGGTAGGCCCTCATCCCGTAAACCTCATAGAACTTGTTGTAGACCAACTGGAAGGCGGCTGACCCGGGGCCCACCCCGCTGAACCAGAAATCCCTGATCATATGTGCGGCCACCTGCCAGATCTGGAAGCGATAAAACATGGACGAGTCCTGGGACAGGTTGAGGACGCTGGTCAGGCGGCTGGACAGCAGATCCGGCCTGAGGACGGCCGCCACGACCACCCCCGTCGCTGCCAACAGCAGCAGGCGCCAGTCGTAGAACAGCAGGAAGACGACGATGGCCACGCCCAACGACAGCCAGCCCATGCGCGTCCAGGTATAGACCAGGGAGGCCCCGGCGACGCCCGCCAGACCCAGGAACAGCACCCGGGTGGACAACCTGCCCTTCCACAACGCCAGGGCGAGGCCGAGAACGATGCCCGGCACCAGGTACTGGGCGAGGATGTTGGGGTTGTCCAGGGTGCCGAAGACCCGCACCATGATGTTCGGAAAGGCCACGGAGTCGATCCAACTGGGATCGACCGGCGGCTTGGTGATGAAGTTCTGGTAGAGGCCAAAGCAGGCCTCCAGGGCAACCGAGACCAGGAAGATCACGGTCAGGGCGTAGATCTTCCGCTTGTCTTTGAGCTCCGCCAGGCACATTAAATAGAAGGCCATATAAATGCCGAACAGGACGGTGATCTCCAGGCTCTCCCGGCGAGTCACGGAAAAGGCGCTCAGTAGCAGCATCACCGCCAGGAACACCAGCATCGGCCCCAGCAGCGGCAACCGGAGCATGTCGCCCCACGCCGGCATTGTGCGCCAGCGCCCGCGGGCCATGAACAACAGCCCCGCCGCCAGGATCAGCACGGCAGACGCGGTCACGGGAATGAAGGGCATCAGCAGAGTGATCAGGCAAAGGGCGAGGAACTCCGCCCGTCCCACCATCAGCCGGTACAGCAGGCTCCCCCTGAAAACGGCGCCCAGGGCCGATTCGGAGAACAGCCGGCCCCAACGGTCTGTCAGAGCAACCACGCTCATCTGATCTCCTCGACACCGATGATGACGCCCTCGAACTGGTACAGGTCGCTGCTGATGGTGATCTTGCTGCCCACCTTGACGTTCATCGTCCCCACCCGGAACTGGTGGTTGTAGGCTGTCAGGTCGCCCTCCAGGGTCAGGATCACCGTCTTCCTGCCGGGAACCGGATTCATGTGCCAGTTGCCCTGGGCGTCAGAGGCCTTCTCCACATGGTCCTCGACCTTGACATCCTTGACCACACCCAGCTCGTCGCCGGAACTGAGTTCCCTGACGACGTCCCCGACCTTGGGGGCCGCCGCTGATACGGGGAGGATATCGTCCACAAAGACCTGGGTCCTGACATAACTGACCGTGGATTTCACGACCATCTTCCTGAGGACGGAGGTCTTGGCGGCCACTCCCACCACCGCCCCCACCACCAGCAGGATGACGATGATGTCGACGATGTTCAGCAGACCGAACAGCTTTCCTTTTTCCCACAGTTTCATGCAAGTAGACATCCCTTCTATACTGTTATGAAAATAGGCTCCGGAGCTGGGTTGTCGGCTGGCCTTGCTTCCGCTACGCCGTTTTTTAATCTTTTTTACCGATGGCTAACCGCTCTAATGCCCCCGCTTCTTTGAAGCGGTGGGATAAGAGCGGCTATGCCCCTAATTAACTGGCTCTTGGCTTCAGTGGGGGAAAAGCAATCCCCCTCTGAAGCCAAGACCCAGTTGAATGACTCCTGACCTCCGGTCTCTAATATGAGGTGCGCCAGTACTTCCTTATAGATCCCTGCCATTTACTCATTACTCATTACTCATTACTTCTTCGTAGACCCCGGCCACCCGTTCCGCCATCCGCAGGCTGCTGTACTCGTCGATCACCAACTGGCGCAGGAACTGCCCGGTGCTGCGGCGCCATTCGGGAGGTTTGGCGAAAAACTCCTCCAAGGCGTCTGTCAGCCTGGGCACGGTGACGGCAGCGCTCTGCCCCCGGGCGGTGAAGTTGTCCTCCTTGAACAGGCTGACCCGGTCCGGCGCCAGCAGGCCGCCGAACCCCTGGGGCCCTGCCAGGATCACCGGCCTGGCGCAGGACATGGCCTCCATGGCCACCCTGCTGACCCCCACCACCAGGTCGCTGGCCGCCAGGATGCGGTTGATGTCCCTGCGGGCGCCCAGCACCGAAACCACCGTCTTCCCCCGGCGCTTGTTGAAGGCTGCCGCCCTGGCGGATACGGGGCCGAGGTTGTCCCCGTCCCCGGCGATCAGGAGCTGCAGCGGCCACCGGTCATAGACCTGCTCGCAGGCGGAGATCAGGTTCACCGCCACATCGGCCAGAGGTCCATCCATCCGGCTGACCATGGCGATCCTGGCCGTCTGGCGCGCCGCACCGGACTCCACAGTCTCCGCATCGCGCCCTTTAGGGCGGGCGCCCTGCGCACACCCGGGACTGAACAGGTCAGTGTCCACCCCGTTGGGAATGACCACGATCCGCTCGGGGGACACCCGGAAGTAATCGATCAGGTAGGCCCCGATGTCCTCGCTGACGGCGATGGTCTTCTCGCCCCAGCGGGACAGGTACCACAGCCCCTTGAAGTTGTAGTGGGCGGTGGTGATGAAACGGACCTGCTTCGGCCTGCCCATGATCGCCGTCACGAAAGCGGGGATCCGGGCATGGGCGTGGATCAGGTCTACCTGCTCATCCCTGACGATACGGCGCATTGCCCAGACCGACTGCCATATCAAGCCGGGCTTGTTATCATGCAGGGGGACCTGGTAGTGGGGCACACCATAGGCCGCCAGCCTCTCCACGTAGCAGCCGCCGTTGGAGGCCACCAGGACCCTGTATCCCAACTCAGTCAGGTAACGGGCCAGGTCGACCACGTGAGTCTCTGCCCCGCCGATATCCAACTGCATGGTTGCAAGCAAAACTGTCGCTTTATTCATCGGGATTGGTGATACTCCTAATCTCTGCCATCTTCCCACTCATCACTCATCACTCATCACTCATCACTCATCACTCATCACTCATCACTCATCACTCATCACTCATCACTCGTTTATTGCTTGACATTCCTTTTTTTGCCCGCGGCCCGAGGCGCCTCTCCGGAGCCCCGGCTGGCGGCACGGCCCAGTTCTCTGCGCTTCTTGGGAGAGCGGGCGTAGAACACGCTCAGGGTCAGGCTGGCGGTCTCCCAGGCTTGCTGCCTCAGGTGGGTCAATACCTTGTCCAGGTGGGCGGCGATCTCCTGGCGCCGCTCCCAGGTATCCAACAGCATCCGGTAGAGGTGCTCCTCTTCCAGGCTGGCCGTACTGCCGGCATTGGGCTGGCCGGTCAGGTCCAGGAAGCGCTCCACCTTGGGGTCGTAAGAGATGCCCACGCAGGGCACCCGCATCACCGACGCTATGACGATGGCGTGCAGCCGCATGGCCAGCACCAGGTCCAGCTCACCCAGCAGCCCGAACAGCGCCCCCACCGTCAGCCAGTTGCCGACCAGCAGGCCCGGCTCCTGCATCAGCCAGGAGACATCCTTGCAGGCCTGGACGTCAGCCGGGTAGTGAAAGGGGATCAGGATCACTTCCCAGCCGGCCCTGACAAAACGGTCGGCTGTGGCGGCAATGCATTTCTTATAGCGGGCTTCATTCAACCAGTCCCTAACGACGATCCCCAGCCGGTGTTTGGCGCACCCGGCAGGATCAGCCTGCGCAGGCGGCTCTTTCTTCCCTTCGGGGGGTACAGGCTCCGGCGGTTCTCCATCCGCCCCCTCCGGCCCCTTCCCATCCAGTTGCGCCTGCAGGCGCAGCGCCTCCAACAACTCAGCGCCACCGGCGTTGTTGAGTTGGGACGGGTTGAGGGCCAGCACCGGGTCGGCGGTAACCACCAGTGGCGGGCGGCAGATGCCCATAGCCAGAAGATCGTCCCTGGATGCCTGATCCCTGACGGTGATCAGGTCGACCCTGTTGGAAACTATCCTGGCCAGCCAGCGCCCGAAGCGGGTGCGCACGGGGCCAACCCCCTGGGCGTAGTAGACCACCGGCTTTCCCACGGCCAAGGCCAGTGCGACCACCACCAGGTAGTAGCAAATGCTGAGGACGCCGGTGACGTCTTGAAGCAGCCCGCCGCCGCCGGACAGCAGCAGGTCCGAGCGCAGCAGCGCCCAGATGACACCAAAGGGGTTCCAGCGGTTTACCGCCCTGACCCCGTATAACTGCCGGGTCTCCGCGGGGGAGTTCGAGAAGACGGTGATCTCCGCTCCAGGCGCCAGCGCCCGGATGGTGTTCACCAGAGCCATGAGTATGGCATCGTCGCCGGCGTTCTTGAACCCGTAATAACCGGAAACTGCAATCCGCAGCACCGTTGACACCTTCTTTGTAAAAGTGGCCATAGCGCATGAAAACAACAGCGCCAGGCCTCGCAGTCCTATCCCTGTCTCTTGCACGGATCACGATTCATTCTAACATATCCGTTTTCTACAGCAACCCGCCAATTCCTTCCCCCGCTGCCTTCCTTTTTCCGCGCCCGCCAGGGCGGGCACCCGCTCACTTCTCACCTCACATACAGCAGGCTGCCATCGTCATAGACCCGGTACAGGACGAACCCCTCCACCTGTCTCGGCCTGGTCCGGTAGACGGCCAGCCAGGCCGGGTCCATCTCGGGCGTGTCCCAGGTGATCCAGTGGGACAGGAAGATCGCCCGGATTGGAGCGAGGGCGCCGAGCCGCGGCAGCAACTGCGGCGACAGGGGGAGTTTACAGGCGTAGCGGTTGCCGTACCAGGCGAAGAACTGGCCGATGTCGGAGACCACCACCTGGTTCCCGGTCAGGCTGCCCTGGACATCATGCAGGTGCTGCTCCCCCCACATGGACAGGGGATGCGGCCCCTCGGACGGGGGGCGGAAATTGGGGTAGTTGGCCCGCACGCCTGCAACAGTAAAAATGGCCAGGACGAGCAGGGTCACGGCCACAACAAGCGGGGATCCGCGCCCCATCACCTGCTGTAAGGCGCCGCCGCGCGCCTCCGGCGGGCGCCGCAGCCGACCCCAGATCCCGGCCGCTGCCAGCCGGCCCAGCGCCCAGACGCCGCCCGCGGCGTAAAGCATGAACAAGGGGGCGAAGATGATGAAGAGGCGGTCGATGTAGTGCAGCGGCAACAAAACCACCAACTGCAGCAGGTAGCAGGCTACCAGCAGCGGGCGCACACCCCGCTGGGACGGGAACCACAGGCCGAGGGGCAGCAGCAGCGACAGCAGGAACAGGACCATGACCCCCAAGGCGACGCCGCTGAACTTCGGGGTGAAGAAATCGTGCCGGTACTCGGCCCAGGCGGCAACCACCTTGGCAGCCATTTCGGGCGGGTGGGAAATGATAAACCTGGTCACGTCGATCCGCTCCGGCAGCATGTAGAGGCTGTACTGCGGGTAGGTAGCGGTGAACATGGCCGGTTCGTATTTTTGCAGGGTGAAGAAAGGACTGCCGGTAAGGGTATAGTTGCGGGCCAGCCAGGGCCCCGTCACCAGCAGGATACCTACCATGAAGAGCACAGCCGGCCTGATCAGGCGAGCCAGGGGACGGTTCCCCGACTCATTGGCCGTGCTCCCCCGGGCGCCGGCCCAGCACGGGGCGGATACATCTTTCTTATCTCGTGGATTAAAGTCAAACGGTACGTTAAACGCACCACCGCGCCCGCCACAGCGGCGGCGCCGGGTCCAGCGGACCGGGCGCGGCTTTCTTTTGAGTGCTGGGCGCCACCAGATGTAGACCAGGCCCGGGAGAAAAAAGAGGCCGGCATTGTAGCGGGCCAGATAGAACAGGCCGCCCGCCGCCCCGGCCAGCAGGGGCTGCCACCAGGCATCCGCCCGCGGCCCGGTGAGCAGGTAGAACCAGGCCAGCATCAGCAGCACCGACAGGGGTTCGGTAAGTCCCGAGTCGCTGAAGATCAGCAACTGGCTGCTGAAGATGTACAACAATGTGGCGGCTATCGCCACCGGCAGGTTGAACCAGCGCCGTCCCAGCACGAACACCAGGCAGGCGCACGCCCCGAAACAGGCGCCGCCGGCCAGGGCCGAGGCCTCGTCCTTGAAGCCGAATATTTTTTGAAACACGGCCAGCAGCACCGGCCAGAGGGGCGCCCGCCACAGGTCCGGCTGGGGCACACCCAGGTGGGCCAGGCCGAGCGGGGTCAGGTATTCGGAGAGCACCCCCCGCCCGAGGGCGATGTTACGGGCCATACTGGCATAATCCCAGGCATCGTTGATGAACAGCCCGTGGAAGGTGGCCTTGTAGAAGGCGTGCCAGTAGCCCAGGGCAAAGGCTGCCACCAACACTAGCAGCAGCGCCCCCGGCAGCCAATCGGACAATCGGCTGTCTTGATCCTTTTCCGTCATATTACGAACCATTCCCTGGCAATTATTTTACCATATGACGGAACCTTACAACAGGCAGAGGTTGTTCTAGAAGAAATAAATGGTAGGATTTGCTGCTGAAGCATTGAAGGAGGGGTTAGCCTAACACGTTAGCATCGGATCAGCGGAGCAACAGCCACATGCCCAGCACGATACAGAGGGCGCCGCCAAACTGGGCCAGGGTGACCGCCTCACGTAAGTACAGGGCACTGAGCACGAACACCAGCAGAAAGCCTCCCCCGGCCATCACCGGGTAGGCCGTGCTCAGGTTCAGCCGGGAGAGCACCATGCTGTACCCCACCAGGGCCAGGACGAAACAGGCCACCCCGCCCCAGAGGACGGGGTTGGTGGCCAGGTGCTTCAGGGTCTCCCCCAGGTGGGCGAGGTCCAGTTGGAACTGCTGCCCCCGCACTGCCAGCTTGATCACAAAATTGGCCAGAGCGTTCAAAAGCATGCTGATCGCCAGCAGCAGGTAGGCCGCCAGACCGGCGCCCTGAGCCGCAGCTATCGGTTCCGCCATCGTGTCGTCTCCTATTACGCAAGCATCATGTTTTCCAAATCAATAACCGCTTTAGATTTCATCAAATAATCCATTCCCAGGATTCCGTCAATATCAAATCCATAGTCAATATCACCAATTTGTATTTTGAATTGAATCAGTTTTTTTGTACCCAACTGAATTCTGTCGATACGCTTTTCATAAACATATTCTGTTCCACCAACACCCCGAATTTTTCGTATAACATCCATAGGTTCAGGACCTAACCCTAATTCAACTGCAATTTCGGCAGCAATGATTGTGGATGCAGAACCAGTATCTATCAAGAAATTGTCAAATCTTAGTGATTTACCTTTATGAGTCAGTATAACGGCAATGAAAGGCAACCCATAACTTAACTTAAAATTCATGCGTCGGCCCGCACTCCAATCCATTTTTGCTCAATGATATCCAATTTGGGACGGGAAGTATGGACTACGTAAAGTTCTCTTTCCCTATGCTTTCGGTGTAATTGCAAATACTGCAATAAAGCCTTGTTATTGTCGTCATGGAAATTGTCAACCACTATTATTTGATTTATAATCCGTTTATCTCCTTCTGAATGAGCCTCAATAGCTTCAATGATTACCCACTGATCAGAATATACCTTTTTTACTTCTTCCCATAACATTTCTAAATCTCCCCTTACGGACAATATTCTTTAATAGCTGAACAGAAGTCTTACACTATACATATTAACCTACATTTACCATGGGCTGTCAATGAAGGCTTTGTCCCGATACTTGAGGAACAGCTCGCCCCACCCGGTCTCCATGAACTTCCGGATGCGGCGCTGCCCCACCGTGGGATACCAGATCCAGTCGTGATAGATGTTCGAGGCCAGCGGCGCCCAACCGACCAATTTCGTATGCAGCAGCAGGTGCTCCAGTGGCTGCAGGGGACCCCTGCGCAGCATCTGGTCGCCCCAGATCACGAAACTCCGCTTGGCCTGGAAGCCAAAGTCGACCCCTTCGACGTCATCCCCGACCAGTTCGATCCCGCCCGGGTCGGCCACCCCCAGCCCCAGTTCCTGGCAGAGGCGCAGGTAGGGGACCTCCAGCGGGTCGAAGCCCATCAGCCGGGCAGCCACGGCATCTAGGGCCACCGAGTCCGCACCGGCCAGGATGACGTTCTTGATCCTCGGTACCATCGTCCGCGGCCCCGCCCCGTCACCGGCCACCGTCCCGTCCATCACGGCGAAGATCCCGGTGTGGATCTCCTGCTGCAGAACCATCAGGTCGGCCAGCACCTCGTGAATGTGCTTGTGGCAATAATGCCGCACCTCCTGCAGCAGCCCGCCGAAGGAGTTCTTGATCGCCCCGGTGGTGGTGCTGTGGCCGTGCGTCTTCAGGGTGGGCAGGTGCAGCACCTGCCTGCCGATGAACAACTCCGGAATGTAGATCCCGTCCGGAAAGATCTTGTCCA
The DNA here is from genome assembly GCA_050013155.1 of Thermacetogeniaceae bacterium. GTDB lineage: Bacteria > Bacillota > DSM-12270 > Thermacetogeniales > Thermacetogeniaceae > Palsa-1188. Next base: position 28,068 of record JBEKFU010000036.1, read on the forward strand.
GCATCAGCAGCTTGCGCTTCGGGCGGAAAGGCGCCCACTTGACCCCGGGCAGAGGAGTGAAGGACAGGCCGTAGCGGTCGAGCACCGGCAGCCAGGCGTTGTTGGCGGCGCCCTTGAGCGGGTTGGTGACCACCGTCTTGTTCTCCACCGGAATCAGGCGCTCCGGGGAAAAACCCGACTGCAGCAGGCCGCCCAGCACCCCGTCCAACTGCCAGGGCTCCGTGGAGCAGGCCGGGAAGTATTTCGTCCAGGAGAGGTTGAGCTTGATAACGGTTTCGCAGGCGGGGTCCAGGGCAGTGGTCAGCCCCGCCAGGTCGAGCAGTCTGGCATAGTCATCCAGCACGGTTGACGGGCTGGTATACAGGACTGCAACCTTGACCTTTTCACCAGTACGCATGGTTTATTTCCTTCTCTCAACGACAGCCGTTAAACATATTAAATCCGGTCAAGTGGCACGGGAAAAAGAAAAGCCCCGTCAGGAACAATTTTCATCAGCAAGCAATTTTATGATCATATTACTTCAAACACTTCTTCGTTTGCTATGGTCTTTTGAGCATAAAGTAAGGCAGCTTTAACATAACACCGAAGAAGTCTCCCGCTTCTACAAGCGGGAGATGAATTCGGCAGCTTAGCTTGTATTCTAATTCAGTGGGGGTGCAGACCCCCACTGAATCCCCGAGCGAAGCGTTGCCATCTCAGCGCCATAAGCTATTGCTGCTTTAATATCGTCGACTTCTATCTGTGGAAACTCGGACAATATCTCTTCAAAAGTCATCCCGCCTGCCAAAAAATCAAGCAGAAGCGATACCCATATCCGCGTCCTCTTGATACAGGGCTTACCAAAACATACATTAGGATCAATCGATATTCGCTCCAGTAGTGGGCTCATAAGTTCACCCCGTTTCTTGGTAACTATTTTACCACATGCCCGGGCCTTACAACAAACAGAGGTTGTTATTAAAGAAAGAATGGTATAATAGGATCATAAGGTGGTTAAGTGATTGGATTCGTCTGAAAAGTACTTATGTTGGGAAGATGTCGCTAACTACGATTTAAAAACTGCTGAGGCAATGCTGGACTCAGGCAGATATTTGTATGTTGTTTTCATGTGCCAACAGGCTGTTGAGAAGATAACCAAGGGGCTATTCGTCTTAAATAATGGGGAAGAACCGCCGCGAACCCATAATATCCTTTTCTTATTTGAAAAAATTCAATTTAAAACTCAACCAATCACGACAAAGCTAGAATATAAAGAATTTTTTGAGGAATTGCTTGCTTTTTATATTTCCGCAAGATACCCTTCTTACAAAGAAAAAATATCTTCCGGTATCAACCAGGAACGCGCGCAAGACATTTTAACTAAAACCAAGGAGGCTTTCTCGTGGTTAAAATCCCTGAACATATAGATACCGCCGTTAGGGAATACATCATAAAATTAAGCAAGGAAATACCCATCCAGAAGGCCGTTCTGTTTGGTTCTTATGCCCGTGGTAATTACGGTAAAGACAGCGATGTTGACTTGGCTATTTTTTCGGATTATTTTGAAGGCGTTTCCAGGGTTGAGGGAATAAAGTTCTTGCTTGCCAGAGCAAGGAATTACAGCCAACTGGATTTTCAGCCAATACCCTTCACTTACCGGGATTATATTGAACGTGACGGATTTGCTGCTGAAGTATTAAAAGATGGGGTTGAGATAGTGTGAAAGCATTGATAGACCGGCTGACC
>JBEKFU010000037.1:0-28982 GCA_050013155.1 Thermacetogeniaceae bacterium
AAACTGGCCCAGATCGTCTGGCACAGGAACGGGTACTGGCTGCATGTAGCGATAGAGAAACCGGCCCTGAAAAAAGTCCAGGGAGGCGCTACCGCAGCCATAGACCCGGGTGAGGTGCACGCCGTAACCATCACCGACGGCGAGCAGGCTTTGGTGGTGAGCGGGAGACTCCTGCGCTCCCTGCAACGCCTCCGCAACAAGACCCTGCGCAAGTTCCAGAGAGCCATTTCCAAGACCAAGAAGGGTTCGCAGAGACGCCGGAAGCTCCTGGACGCCAAGCACCAGTTCCTGAACAACATCGAACTGCAGATGGCGCACGCCATGCACACGATCTCCGCCCAGGTGGCAGCCTGGTGCAGCGAGTACAACATCAGTAAAGCCTGCATCGGCGATCCCTCGGGCGTGCGGGAGAAAGACTGCGGCCGGAAGCACAACCAGCGTATGAGCCAGTGGCCGTTCGGCGAACTGCGCAGGATGCTGGAGTACAAGCTGAAACGCCTCGGCGTCAAACTTGTAAAGATCGAAGAGAGAGGAACCTCCGGCACCTGTCCCAAGTGCGCCGAATACACCAAGCAGGCCGGGCGTATATACAGGTGCGGCCAGTGCGGCTTCACCGGAGCGCACCGGGACGTGATCGGGGCCTCAGGAATCCTGGATAAGTCGGTCAACGGCAGCTTCACCAGAGGTCGCAGCTTACCCGAAAGGGTGGAATACCTGCGCCCTAAAGCGGTTACGCCGAAAAAGGCTGCCTGACACGTATCTACGACGAGTAGTAGATGCCCATGGACCGGGCCAGGGCCGTGGAAACACGGTGCTGTAGCTCACCTAGAGATAGTAAGACTCCGCTGCTGCGGAGCGGTCTCAAACGGTGAGAAGCCCCCAGGCTTGTCCTGGGGGAGGTTCACTCTGTACAAGAGTTCCCGTCCGGATCAGCCTTTTTCGCCCGCGTTCAGTGGATCGTTAGTGGCGCTGGTGTTCCGGAGTTTGCATTTGACGCTCACATCCACCTCCACCTGTGGCAGCCAGGCGGTGTTCCAGTTGTCTTTGACCTGCTTCCACACACCCGGATATTTCCGGTAGAGCCGGTCGCCAAGTCCCAGGAAATCGCTCTGCAGTGATTTGGCCTTGCTTACCGCCCCCAGGACCTCCTGCCGGATGGCCGTTTGCTTCTCCTGCTCCAGCAACTCTATCGTGTCCAGGTTGCCGACCTTAATCTTTTCATTGTCGACGCTTATAACATACCCCTCTTCGCGAATGTTGACGACAAACCGGATCTTGTTTGCTTCGACCACCGGTTTGACGTCGGTGGACTCCCGCTCGATGGCCAGGGACGCCCAGTCGCCCTGGCCGGGCGCCGGAACCACGACCCGTCCGCCGTTCACCTTCCCCTGCACCCAGAGCACGCCCCGGGTCTCACTGGGACCCAAAAAATCGAGCAGTTTTTCATCCCGGAACACTCCCGCTCCTCTAAGGGCAATCACCTTGTTCTCCTCGGCGGCAGAACCCTCGGCTGCGGTCAGGCCGCCGTCCCCACCGTAAGCCCCCCCGGTGGTTGCCTCCCGGAGCGGGGAGATCTCGACGGAGGAGGCGATCGGCTCCATGCCCGGCCTGCTTACATCAGATAATAAATCCCCCAGCACGACCGGATATCGGGTCGCTGAGTGAATTGGCCTGCGCTCCAGAATGATCCTGATCCCGCTGCTCGCCAACTTCTCGGGAGGGGACTGGCCCTTGACCAGGATATCCTGGGCCTTGCCCTTGGCCACCAGGACCCAGATGGAGCGACGCATCTCCTGTCGACGGCTGAAGTAGTCCAGCACCGGTCCCACCCCCTGCCGGGCGAGGTCCTCACCGATGATGATCGCCTGCAACTGTTTGAACTGCGGCAGGCGGGGGCTCAATTCGGCATACCTGGCTACTGCCAGAGCGACGTCCCGGGCCTCGACGCTGGTCACAATGGCCGGCGGGGCGCCGCCCCCTCCCTTTTTGCTCAGGGCGTCCGGGTTTACCACGTAGAAGGTGACCAGCACGTTGCCGCTCCCGGCCTGGTCAACCCCTACGGCATTTATAAAAGCGATGTTTTCGATCTCCATCCGGTCCCAGCACCCGCCGCTGCACACGGCGGCAACAAACAGCAGGAGAATGAGGACAGTGTTTTTAATCTTTGGTCCGGCTGTCACGCTCATTCTGCTCCCCTCCCTGACGGTAATTGCCTTTTTTCCTCACCAGGGACACCGCCCACAACAGGACGAGGATTCCCAAGCTCACTGTCAGGGACATGGCCGGCCAGGTATGCGCCAGAAAATGCCGAATAGCTACGGCATCCGGAAATATCAGGATAGATAGCGCCACCAGCAGCACCCCGGTAGGCAGCACCAGCGGCCGGTAATCTTTCAGGTTGCAGGTTTCGGCCAGGGCGGTGACCGTTCCGTAGAACAACACCATCAGCTTGAGCCCTACCGTAGTCACCCAGATTCCGACCATCAGGGACTCGATCCGCTCGATGAAGCCGCCCAGGTGGACTGTCTTGGCAAACTCGTAAACCGGAAAGACCAGCCGCGCGGTCTCGTGCCCCCCCATCAGGGCAATCGCCCCGGCAACAACAATGATCAGGGAAAAGAACAGGAGCAGGGAAACAACCGGCGGCAGCCAGAGAGCAGCCTGTCTCTTCTTGTTCATGTTGGGGATGAGCATCAAGGCGACCATGCTTTCCGTTATAAAGGCCATCAGCACCATCGAGGTCCTCAGGATTGACGGGAATGAATGCGCCATGACCGGCTGAAGCTGATAAAAGTCCATTTCCGGGAGCGCCATCAGGAAAATCACCAGTCCCGCCGCCAAAGAAATGGGAAAGATCAGCTCGGTCACCCTGGCGATCACCTCCAGCCCCAGATAAACACCGTAGGCTGCCAGCAGCACCAGCAGCGTGTTGAAAACGACCTCAGGTGTGCTGGGCATCACGGCAGTTACTAGAAAGACGCCGAACTCCCTCACCACCACCCCGCTCAGGTACAGGAAAAATACCACGAAGATCAGGGCGACGCCCCTGCCGATCCATGGCCCCAAAAGCTCGATGCTGTATTCCACCAAGTTCTGGTCGGGGAAGCGGAGCCCCAGGAACTGTACGGCGTAGCCAAACGGTAAAACAAGGATAAAAATGATGGCAACGGTGATCCAGGCGTCATGTCCCACTCCCCTGGCCAGGAGGGCGGGTATGAACAGGACAGTCGTGGCCATGATGGTGTTCGTGATCATGAAGGCGGCTTGCCGCGTGGAGATCAGGCCTTTTTCAAGGCTCATTCCGTTCATTCCCTTCCGGTGACTGGTCCTGCGAACCGGGTGCCCTGGGCGGCGGTGGCGCCGGTTGCTGCCCCGCCGGTTGCCGCCGCCGGTCCGGCGAGCGGAACAGGCGCGGGCGCCATACCATCTTCCACCAGGGGGCGCGTATGAATACGTCCTGCCACTCCCCGGGCACCGCCGGGGCGAGCGGGTAGAGGTAGGGAACGCCGAAGGAGCGGAGGGAGGCCAGGTGCAGCAGCAGGAACATCAGCCCCAGGAAGATCCCGACCAGCCCGAACGCCCCGGCCAGGAACAGCATCGGGTAGCGCAGCAGGCGAATGGCAAAGGATGAGGAGTAGTTGGGGATGAGAAAGGAGCTGATGGCCGTTCCCGCCACGATGATCACGATGAAGGGGCTGACGATCCCGGCGGCCACCGCCGCCTGCCCGATCACCACGGCGCCCACGATCCCCATCACCGATCCGAGCGGTTGGGGCATCCGCAGGCCGCCCTCCCGCAGCAGGTCGAAGATCACCTCCATGATCAGCGCCTCCACCACGGCCGGAAAAGGGACACCCTCGCGCTGGGCAGCAATGCTCAGGGCCAGGCTGGAGGGGATCATCTCCTGGTGAAAGGTCGTAATGGCCACATAGAGAGAGGGCAAAGTCAACGTCATGATCAGGGCCAGCCAGCGGAAGGGGCGGATGTACTCCGTACCCTCGTAGTAGTCCTCGGTCGACTGCATGAACTCCGGAAAGACCGCCGGGGCGATCAGAGCGAAGGGAGTGTTGTCCACCACGATCGCCGCCCTCCCGTCCAGCAGGGCGGCGCAAACCTTGTCCGGCCGCTCGGTGCGGTCGAGCAGCACGAAGGGCGTGCGGTAGTCATCCTTGATGTAGTCCTCGATGTACCCGCTTTCCAAGACGCCGTCGATCTCGATATCCTGCACCCGGCGCTTGATCTCAGCCACCGTGGCCGGGTTGACCAGCCCGTCGATGTAGGTGACACAGATGTGGGTCTTGGTATGCAGACCGACCTCGGACATGTCGAACTTCAGCCTGGGGGTCCTGATGCGGCGCCGGATCAGCGACGTGTTGAACCTCAGGGTCTCGGTGAAGCCCTCCCGTGGCCCCCGGACGAGGGACTCGGCCACCGGCTCCTGCACCCCCCGGTTCGGCCATTCCTTGAGGTCAAAGAGCAGCACCTGGGCGGCGCCCTGCACGAACACGGCAACATCCCCATACAGCACCAGGTCGATGATCTCATCCATTTTGTCGGAGGCAGTGAGGTCGGAGGCGGTGGCCAGGTTGTCCCGGATCAGTTGGAAGGCGTTGGTGGGCAGGATCTTCCCGTGCCAATCGGCAAAGGTGCGGAACAGCAACGGGTTGAGGATGTACTCGCTGATGGCGTTCTTGTCCACCATCCCGTCAATGTGAAAGAGCACCAGGCGGACGTCGTTGTCGGTTCCCATAAAGAACTCCCGCACTACCAGATCGCTGGCATTTCCGAAGATCTCCTTGAAGCGGCCGACGTTGACCTCGATGTCGTCGGTCAACGGCTGCTTCATGAGATCGGATGGCCCCAGCATGGACAGCCGTTCCTGGTAGCGGCGCTGCTTGAGATCCTTGGGCTTGAAGGGCTTGCGAAGCTTCTGGAACACGAGTCCGCCCCCATCTTTCTTGATCCGCCTTACTCATTTAGCCAGAGATTAGTCGACTGATGGGATCGAAAACAGCTTTGAAGGCGTCAGTCGGGTTGGGCACCGGGAGGTGCAGCGTCAAGGCAATGGCGAGAGCCAATCCGAGCACCAGCAAAACGAGGTGAGCCGCCAATTCCGGCCACATCTGCCCCCGTATCAGCCTGGGAACCTCGTACCAGGCAATGGCCGCCCCGATCAGGATGATCAGCAGAATATACCAGATCAAGCTGCTTCAGTCCTTCCCACAACCGTATCCCCTTTTTACATGCTGTCATTATTGTCTACCGCAGGAGTGAAAATATGCTAGCCACCCTCGGCTGGCGCGGTGACTTGCAGCCCGGGTTTTTATGTCCGTTCTAGAAATGATAAAGCCCTCCATCCCTGGAAGGCTCGATTTTCCTTGAACTGGGGGGTTTGTCTAGAGAAAGCGGGTGCCGTTGATCACCAGGCCAAAACGGCACTGCAGGTAGTTGGCCGCCCGCCGGCAGAGCAGCATCTTGGAAAGGAAGATCTCGAAGTAGTCGAACACCGACACGATCGCTGAATCGATCTCCAGGTTCATCAATATCTCCCGCTGGTCCGGGTCGATCTGCAAGAATGAGGTAGTCGCCGCATAGTTGACCCGGTCACGGGTGGTAAAGGTGGCGGCATCCTCCTTGCGCACCCGGGAGCGGTGGACGTTGGACTTGTCCGCCAGGATCACCGCCGCCGCCACATTGCTCACCGCATACCCCGATTTTTCCTCATGGTTGCCAATGGCGGCGATCACCGTGGCGATCTCCTCGGCAGGCATGCCCAGTCGCTTCAAGAAATCGAAGGCCAGCAGCGCTCCGCTCAGTCCATGCTGGTACCGGTTCACCACGTTCCCGATGTCGTGCAGGTAGCCGGCGATCTCGGCCAATTGCTGCTCCCGTTCCGGGTATCCCAGGGCGCCCAGAATGTGCACGCTGAGCCGCGCCACGTACAGGGCGTGTTCCTCGTCGTGGGTGATCGCCCCCATCGTCCCCAGGTACTCGTGCACCTTGACCATCAGCATTTCGATCTCGGGATTGTGCTGAATATCGCAGAGGTTTAGCAAGCTAACACTTCCTTTCAAAGTGCCCTGTGGGCGATATCCCGCCGAAAGTGCATCCCCTCAAAAGAAACACGGTCGACTCCCTGGTAAGCGCGACGTACCGCATCCTCGATGGTGTCGCCCAGGGCGGTTACGCCCAACACGCGCCCACCGGCGGTAACCAGACCGCTGCCGGACTTCCTGGTGCCGGCGTGGAAGACCAGGATATCGGAAGGAATCCCGTCCAGCCCGGTGATCGCTTGACCGGTTTCATAGGCGCCCGGATATCCCCCGGAGGCCAGCACCACGCAGGCGGCAGGGCGGCCGTCCCACTCCAGTTCCACCTCCGACAACCGCTCCGACACGACAGCCTCCAGCACCTCCAGTAAATCGCTGCACAGGCGGGGGATCACGGCTTGGGTCTCCGGGTCGCCGAAGCGGCAATTGAACTCCAGGACGTAGGGCCCCCTGGGGGTGATCATCAGCCCGGCGTAGATGACCCCCCGGTATTTTATACCATCGCCTCGCAGCCCCTGGATCAGGGGATCGAGCACTCCGGAGCAGACCTGTTCGTGGAGCGACGGGGTGTAGACCGGCGGCGGCGAGTAGGCCCCCATCCCGCCGGTGTTCGGCCCGGTGTCACCGTCGCCCACCCGCTTGTGGTCCTGGGAGGCCACCATCGGAATGACGGTTTGACCGTCGGCAAAGGCCAGCACGCTGACTTCCTCGCCATCCAGGCGCTCCTCGACGATCACCGCCTCTCCGGCCGCTCCGAATGCCCTCTCCTCCATGATCAGGCGCAGGGCAACTTCCGCTTCGGCCGCATCGTCGGCCACAATAACTCCCTTGCCTGCGGCCAGCCCGTCCGCCTTGACCACGCAGGGGCCATCCAGGTCACGGATGTGACTGAGAGCGGGCGCCATCTCCCTGAACACCCTGAAAGCCGCCGTGGGAATGCCGTACCTGACCATGGTCTCCTTGGAAAACACCTTGCTGCCTTCGAGCAGGGCCGCCCTGGCGTCCGGCCCGAAGGCCCGCAGACCAGCCTCCTCGAACAGGTCGACGATGCCGCTCACCAGCGGGGCTTCCGGCCCCACCACCGTCAGATCGATCTTCTCTCGTAAAGCAAAGTCCCGCAGACCGATCAGGTCCTCCGCCCTGATCGGCACGCACTCGGCATCGCCGGCGATACCCCCGTTGCCGGGAGCGCAGTAGATCCTCGTGAGGCGCGGGCTCTGTTTCAGCTTCCAGACCAGGGCATGCTCGCGGCCACCGCCGCCGACCACCAGTACCTTCATCCCGCTCTCTCCCCTCAGTGCTTGAAGTGGCGGCAGCCCGTGAAGACCATCACCATGCCGGCAGCATCGGCAGCCGCGATCGCTTCCTGGTCGCGCAGCGAGCCTCCAGGCTGGATGATTGCCGCCACGCCGGCGGTGGCAGCGCTGCGCACGGAGTCATCAAAGGGCAGAAAGCCGTCCGATGCCAGCACAGCGCCCTTCGCCCGCTCACCCGCCTTGGTCAGAGCGATGTTGACGGCATCGATCCGGCTCACCTGCCCCTGGCCGATACCCAGGGTGGCGCCACTGCGGGCGACGACGATCCCGTTGGAGGTCACGTGCTTGGCCACCGCCCAGGCAAACAGGAGATCGTCCCACTGGTTCGCCTTGGGCTCCCGCCTGGTGACCACCTGGCTGGATTGCATGACCTGCTCCAGATCCATGGGCGAATCCGGTTCCTGGAGCAGAAATCCCCCGCTCACCCGCTTGAAATCCAGTTCCTGCCGCGGGGCACGCCCTTCGGTGGCCAGCAGGCGCAGCTTCTGTTTGCTGCCGAGCACCGACAGGGCCTCCCCGGTGAAGGCGGGGGCGATCACCGCCTCGAAGAAGGTCTCCCGGATGGCCTCCGCGGTCGCCCGATCGACAGTCCTGTTCAGGCCCACGATCCCGCCATATGCGGCCACCGCATCGGCATCCCGGGCATTCCTGAAAGCTTCGACCAGCGACAGGGCGCAGGCCACGCCGGAAGGCTTGTTGTGCTTGATCACCACCGCCGCAGTCGCCTGGAACTCCGAAACGATCCGCAGGGCGGCATCCAGGTCGAGGATGTTGTTGAAGGAGAGTTCCTGGCCCTGGAGCTGTTGGGCGCCCGCCAGGCCGTGAGGTGAACCGGTCTCATCCCGGTAGAAGGCGGCCTGCTGGTGCGGGTTCTCCCCGTAACGCATAACAACCCGCCTGGCCAGGGGCAGCGCCAGCCGGAGGGGAAACATTATCGAGGTTCCCTGTGCTCCGCATTCTTTCAGGCCGGGCTGTAAGCCCGGATGCGGAGGAGGTTCGAGCGCGCCCGCGCCGTGTCCACCGGACACAGCACCGCCGCGCCCGGTGCCGCGCCGGGTGCCCTCTAGGCGCGGCACCGGGCGCGGCACGGAGCTGCGCCCGCAAGCGGGCACGCGGTTACCCGGCGAGGCTTCAGAGCCTGCATCCACGGTGGAGCCTGTTTCGTCCACGTCAAATCCGTACAGGTAGTTGGCAATGGCGGCGTCGTAGACGGCGGTGTGCCAGAAGGCTTCCCGGGCCAGCCCAAGCCGCGTCGCCGGGCTGGTATCTCCCTGCTCCCGCAGTTCTGCGATCACCCCCGGGTAGCGCTCCGGGTTGACCACCACCGTCACCCTGGCAAAGTTCTTGGCGGCAGCCCGCAGCATGGAGGGGCCACCGATGTCGATCTGCTCGACGGCCTGCTCCAGGGTGACCTCGCTCCGGGCAATGGTCTCCCGGAACGGGTACAGGTTCACCACCACCAGGTCGATCGGCTCGATCCCCAACTCGGCGACTCGGACCTCGTCCAGCGGCAGGCGCGCCAGGATTCCGGCGTGCACCTTGGGGTGCAGCGTCTTGACCCGCCCATCCATGATCTCCGGAAACCCGGTGCGGTCTTCCACTTTTTGCACCGGCACCCCGGCCTGCTCCAAGACCCTGGCCGTGCCCCCGGTGGAGATCAGGTGGAAGCCAAGCCCGCTCAGTTCCCTGGCAAATTCAGCTATTCCCTGCTTGTCGGAAACGCTGATCAGGGCCTGCTTCGTCCGTTTCTGCTCATTTGATGCGTCTCCTGGTTCATGGCTGCCCATATGAAACCTCCTGGATCGTTATTCTCAACCCGGTATCCGGTCGGAATCCCTGATCTCCTGCCACTCCGATACGCTGTCTCTTGGCGACCGCGGCCGGCGGCCATTCCAATCGATCAACACCCGCCGGTCCCGGATCTGCAGGCGCCCTTCCGCCAGAAGCTGGAGGGCGGCCGGGTAGGTCTTGTGCTCCTTGGCCAGGATGCGGGCGGACAGGGTGCCGGCGGTATCATCCTGGTAAACCGGCGCCACCGACTGCAGGATGATCGGCCCCGTGTCCATACCGCCGTCCACAAAGTGCACCGTACAGCCACTGAAGCGCACACCCGCCGCCACCGCCTGCTCCTGGGCGTCAAGCCTTCGAAAAGATGGCAACAGTGCAGGATGGATGTTTATCACCCGGTCCGGGAATACATCCAGGAAGGCCGATGACAGCACCCGCATAAAGCCGGCCAGTGCTACCGCCTGCGGCCGGACACCCAGCACCTCCCCGGCCAGCCGGGCATCATAGGCCGCACGACTCTCAGTTTCACCGGGTACAACCGGAAAGACAGAAACTCCACTCTGGCGCGCCCACTCAAACGCGAGTGGCGCCGGGCGGTCGCTGTACACCCCGCATACTGACACGTCCAGGGCGCCTCCGGCGACAGCATCCAGGATCGCCTTCAGGTTGCTCCCCCGGCCGGATACCAGCACCGCCAGCCGCAAAGGCTCCAATTCCCTCACTCCCTGTGATCCGTTGAGTACTAATCACCCACCACTACCCATCTATAAAGGTAACTCCTTGACCGGGGCGGACCTCGCCGATCTCGTAAACCTGCTCGCCCATGTCTGACAGGGTCGCGGCCGCATCATCCACCGCCTCTCCGGCTACAATCAGCACCATCCCGATCCCCATGTTGAACACCCGGTACATCTCTTCATCGGAAATGCTCCTGGTACCGTCCTCTTCCTGAATCAACCTGAAAACCGGCGGCACCGGCCAACTGCCACGGCGCACCACCGCTCCCAGGCCATCCGGCAGCACCCGCGGCAAATTCTCTATAATTCCCCCGCCGGTGATATGAGCAGCACCCTTGACAACCGGCGCCGCTACGAACCGATCCCTGAGCGCCAGCACGCTCTTCACGTAGATCCTGGTGGGAGTCAGCAGTTCTTCCCCCAGCGTGCGCCGGACCGGCTCCACCAGGTCCGGCACTGCCGGCAGGAATGTGCCTGCCGTCCAGCCCCGCTGCTCGAACAGCACCCGGCGGGCGAGGGAAAAGCCATTGCTGTGCAGTCCTGAGGAGGCCAGGCCGAGCAGCACGTCCCCCTCCCGGATGCGGCTGCCGTCCCAGACTGCGTCCCGCTCGACGACACCCACCGCAAAGCCGGCCAGGTCGTACTCCCCGAGCCGGTAAAACCCCGGCATCTCCGCGGTCTCCCCGCCGATCAGGGCACACCCCGCTTCCCGGCAACCGGCGGCCACACCCCTGACGATCTCCGTCACCTGCTCCGGCACCAGTTTGCCACAGGCCAGGTAGTCCAGGAAGAACAGGGGCTCGGCGCCACACACCAGGATATCGTTGACACACATGGCCACCAGGTCGATCCCCACCGTGTCGTGTTTACCGGCCAACTGGGCCACCCTCAGCTTGGTGCCCACCCCGTCGGTGCCGGAGACGAGCACCGGCTGCCGGTAACGGGCCGTGTCCAGGGCGAACAGACCGGAGAAACCACCGACGCCCGCCAGCACCTCCGGTCTCATGGTGGAGGCGGCATGCGCCCTGATCATCTCCATCGCCCGGTTCCCGGCGTCGATATCCACTCCTGCCTCTCTGTAAGCGTCCTTCTTCCCGGTCATCTCATCGCCCCTGCCTTGAAAAAAGTTGTCACCGGGGACGGTTCTCGTTGTCAAGTTTGTCGGCGAGAACCGTCCCCGTTGTCACCCATGGTTACATTAGAGGTATTGTTCAACTGGGTCTTGGCTTCAGTGGGGGATTGATTCCCCCACTGAAGTTTAGAGCCAGTTAATACAGTGGCGTAGCCGCTCTTACCTGTGTGCCCGTTTTCCCGGTGTGCCGGCGGGCTTTCAGCCAAGGCGGAGCCTTGAGCCGGCGTTCAGGCCGGGCGTTAGCCGCGGAGGAAGCGGGGGCATTAGAGCGGGTAGCCATCTGTGGTCAATCTAGCGACTGCAGGCGTGCATACCCTGCTCCCCCGCCTCTTGCACCGGGATCGGATAATTGCCGTTGAAGCAAGCAACACAGAAGCCTTCCGGCGCCAGCGGGGCCATGGCGGCGTAAAGGCCGGCCAAGCTCAGGTAGTTGAGGCTGTCAGCCCCGATCAGCGCTCTGATCCCGGCCAGGTCGTTGCTGGCGGCGATCAGCTCCGAACGCCGGGAGGTGTCGATGCCGTAATAGCAGGAATAGTGGATCGGGGGTGAACTCACCAGCATGTGCACCTCTCTTGCCCCGGCATCCCGGATCATCTGGACGATCTTGCTGGACGTGGTGCCCCGGACGATGGAGTCGTCGATCAGCGCCACCCGCTTGCCATCCAGGACCTCCCGCACCGCGTTCAGCTTCATCCGTACCCCCAGGTCGCGCAGGGCCTGACTGGGGCGGATGAAGGTGCGGCCGATGTAGCGGTTCTTGAACAGACCCTCGGAAAAAGGAATCCCGGTCTCGGCGGCATAGGCCAGGGCGGCGCAGGTGGCCGAGTCCGGCACCGGCACCACCAGGTCGGCCTGGAGGGGGTATTCCCGGGCCAGCTCCCGTCCCAGGGCGGCCCGCGCCCGCTGCACGTTGAGCCCGTCGATCACGCTGTCCGGCCTGGCAAAATAGACAAACTCGAAGATACACAGGGCGCGCCTGGATGGATAGTGGCTGTGCAGCGAGGTGATCCCGCTCTCGTCGATCATCACCACCTCACCGGGTTCCACATCCCTGATAAACTCCGCTCCGATAGTGTCCAGGGCTGCCGATTCCGAGGCCAGGGCGTAACCCTGCCGGTACCGTCCCAGGCACAACGGCCGCACCCCCATGGGGTCCCGGACGCCGAACAGGCGGTTCTCGGTGATCACCGCCAGGGAATAGGCCCCCCTGATCAGGGACATGGTTTTCAAGATCCCCTCCGCCAGGTTGTCCCGGGTGGTCCGGGCCAGGATGCTGACGATCAACTCGCTGTCGGTGGTGGTCTGGAAGACGGCTCCCTCGGCGGCCAGCTTCTGGTGCAGCTCCCCATAGTTGGTCAGGTTGCCGTTATGGCCGAGGGCGAGCATCCCGTGCTGGTAGTAAAAAACCAGGGGTTGGGCGTTTTCGACGGCGCTCTCCCCGGTGGTGGAATAGCGGACGTGCCCCAGGGCCACCCTGCCCTTCAGCCGTTCGACGGCCTCCCCCGAAAAGACCTCGCCCACCAGGCCCATGGCCTTGTGGCACTTGATCCTCTCTCCGTCGCCGACAGCGATCCCGGCGCTCTCCTGGCCGCGGTGCTGCAAGGCATACAGGCCGAAATAGGTCAGGCGTGCCACATCCTGCTCCGGGGCGTAGATCCCGAAGATCCCGCAGGCCTCCCGCGGCTTGTCATCCTCGCCTTCAAAGCGGCCAGGCCCAAAGTCAGGGTTCAGCCCATCAAGCTGGGTATGCTCTCCCGCCATAGACTCTCCATCTCCTCAACCGGCAGGTTGATCATGATCCGCCCGCCGTCATGCCTGATCACCAGGCTGTCGCCCCCTACCGAGCCCAGGGCCAGGCAGGGGATGTCGTGCTCCCGGGCCGCCTGGATCACCAGGGGCAGCCTGACGGGAGCGCAGGTAACCACTATCGATGACTGGGTCTCGCCGAAGAGGATGTTGTCATCCCTCGACTCCTCCAGCACAGGCACATTATCTATCAGGGCGCCGATCCCGCCGGCAATGCAGCACTCGGCCAGGGTCACCGCAAGTCCACCCTCGGCGCAATCATGGGCGGACTTCAAAACCCCACTGCGCGCCAAGGAGCGGCAGCAGGCCTGCACCCTGGCCTCCACGGCCAGATCAAGCGCCGGCACCGGGCCGGCCTCCACCCCGTGGATGGCCGAGAGGTACTCACTGGCACCCAGCCCCGGCCGGAACTGTCCCAATAACAGGATGGCATCGCCCGGCTGCTGGAACTGGCTGGTGCAGCGCCCGGCCAGATCAGGCAGGAGGCCGACCATCCCCACCACCGGCAAGGGATGGATCGCTTCACCGTTGGTCTCGTTATAGAAGCTGACGTTGCCGCTGACCACGGGGATCTCCAGGAGGCGACAGGCTTCGCACATGCCCCTGACCGCCTCCCGGAACTGCCAGAAGATTTCCGGCTTTTCGGGATTGCCGAAGTTCAGGCAGTCTGTGATGCCCAGCGGTTCCGCCCCCACGCAGGAGAGGTTCCGGGCCGCCTCCGCCACCGCCTGCATCCCGCCCTGATAGGGGTCGAGGTAGCAGTAGCGGGCATTGCCGTCGCAGGTCAGGGCGATTCCTTTGCGGGTGCCCTTGATGCGCAGCACCGCGGCGTCAGCCCCCGGCCTTACCACCGTATTGGTCATCACTGTATGGTCGTACTGGCGGTAGACCCATTCCTTGCTGGCGATGTTGGGATCGGCCAGCAGCCGCCGCAGCACCTGGTTCAGGTCATCCGGCACAGGCGTGGCAGCCACCGGCCAGTTGCGCTTCTCTTCATAATAGGCGGGTTGACGCGCCTCCGGGTAATAGACCGGAGCCTCATCCGTCAGGAACCGCACCGGCACCTCGGCCACCACCGCGGCGCCGTCCCGGATGCGGTAGATGCCGTCGCCGGTGACCCTGCCGATCACCGTCGCCTCCAGACCCCACTTCTCCACGATCCGGCGCACATCTTGTTCCTGCTCCGGCTCGATGACCAGCAGCATGCGCTCCTGGGACTCGGACAGCATCACCTCGTAGGGGGTCATTCCCTCCTCCCGGCGCGGCGCCAGGGCGACATCAAGGTCGAGACCGGTGCCGGCCCGCCCGGCCATTTCGGCGCTGGAACTGGTGAGGCCGGCCGCCCCCAGGTCCTGGATGCCGACCACGAGCCCGGCCGCGATCACCTCCAGGCAGGCCTCGATCAGCAGCTTCTCCATGAAGGGGTCGCCCACCTGCACCGCCGGCCGGCGCTGCTCGCTCTCCTCGCTCAGTTCCTCGGAGGCGAAGGTGCAGCCGTGGATCCCGTCCCGCCCGGTCCGGGCGCCCACCAGCAGCACATGGTTGCCAGGCCCCGCAGCCGCGCCCCGCCTTATCTGGCCGTGTTCAACCAGGCCGACGCACATGGCGTTGACCAGGGGGTTGTCCTTGAAGCTGGGGTCAAAGAAGACCTCCCCGCCCACGGTGGGGATGCCCAGACAATTGCCGTAGTCGCCGATCCCGGCCACCACGCCCGAGAACAGGTAACGCACCCGCGGGTCGGACAGGTCGCCGAAGCGTAATGAATTTAAAGAGGCGATCGGGCGCGCCCCCATGGTGAAGATGTCCCGGACGATGCCCCCCACGCCGGTGGCCGCTCCCTGGTAGGGCTCGATGGCCGAGGGGTGGTTGTGACTCTCCATTTTAAACACGATCCCCTGACCGTCGCCGATGTCCACGATGCCGGCGTTCTCCCCCGGCCCCTGCAGCACGCGGCTGCCGGCGGTGGGAAACAGCTTCAGCACCGGTTTGGAGTGATTGTAGGCGCAATGCTCCGACCAGAGCACCGCGAACAGCCCAGTTTCCAGGTAGTTGGGCTCACGCCCTAGCAGGCTGCAGATCCGGACATACTCGGTCCGGGTCAGGCCCATCTCCTCCCAATCCGGCTTCCGCTCAGACATTTCGGACCGCCTCCTGTTCCCTGGCAGCGCCCCACCAGTGCAGGATCGACTGCCAGACCCCCAGGCCGTCGGTGTTGCCCAGGATGGATTCGGAGCAGCGCTCCGGGTGCGGCATCAGGCCGAGGATATTGCCCCGGCGGCTGCAGACTCCGGCAATGTTGCCAATGGCGCCGTTGGGGTTGGCCGCCGGCAGGATCTCCCCCGCCGCGCTGCAATACCGGAACACGATCCGGCCCTCACCCTCCAGTTGTTCCAGGGTCTCCGGGTCGGCATAGTAGTTCCCCTCGCCATGGGCGATCGGCATCCTGATCACCTCTCCCATCCGGTACCGGTTGGTGAAGGGGGTGTGGGCGTTCTCCACCCGCAGCAGCACGTCCCGGCAGCGAAACTGCAGGCTGTCGTTGCGCCTCATCGCTCCGGGCAGCAGCCCCGCCTCCAGCAGTACCTGGAAGCCGTTGCAGATCCCCAGGACGAGGCCGCCCCGTTCGGCGAAGGCCGGGAGCGCCTCCACGATCGGGGCGAAGCGGGCGATCGCTCCCGCTCTCAGGTAGTCTCCGTAGGCGAAGCCGCCCGGAAGAACGACGCAGTCGAACCCGTCCAGGCTCTGCTCCCGGTGCCAGATGTAGGAGACAGGGTGGCCCAGCACCTGGTCGACGACGTGGTAGGTATCCATGTCGCAGTTGGACGCCGGAAACACCACCACTCCGAACCTCATGAGGAGACCTCCTGAACTTCAAAAGTGTAGTCTTCGATCACCGGGTTGGCCAGCAGCCGGTCGCACATCTCCCGCACTGACTGCTCTGCCTGCCGGCGATCAGGGGAGCCCAGGGTGAGCACCAGGAACTTCCCCACCCGGACATCGGCCACCCCCTGGTAGCCCATGCTGTCCAACCCGCCCTTGACCGCCTTGCCCTGGGGGTCAAGGATGCCCTTTTTCAGTGTGACGTAGATCCGCGCCTCGAACACGTCAATCACCCCCACTCAATCGCTTCCACACCTCTTCGTAGGCCGGGATCAGCCCGCCCAGGTCGCGGCGGAAGCGGTCCTTGTCCAGCTTCTCACGCGTCTGCTTATCCCATAGCCGGCAGGTATCCGGCGAGATCTCGTCCGCCAGGATCAACTCTCCCTTGTGGACGCCGAACTCCAGCTTGAAGTCGACCAAAATCAGGTTCTTGGTGTCCAGGTAGGACCGCAGCACCTCGTCGATCTCCAGGGCGATCGACCGCAGCGCCCTGACGCGGGCGGCATCCGCCCATCCCAGGGCGATGATCTGGTCCTCGGTCACCAGCGGGTCGTGCAGGTCGTCGTTCTTGTAGCAGAATTCTACCGCCGGGCGGATTAGGGCCTGCCCCTCCTCGATGCCGAGACGCTTGGCCAGGCTGCCGGCGGCGATGTTGCGGACGATCACCTCCAGGGGAACGATCTCCACCCTCTTGACCAGCATCTCGTGGGACCCCAGGAGCTTGACAAAATGGGTCGGAATTCCCGCCGCCTCCAACAGGGAGAAGAAATGGGCGGCAATCCGGTTGTTCAGGGCGCCCTTGCCGGATATGGTGTCCTTTTTCAATCCATCGAAGGCCGTGGCCTCATCCTTGTATGATACCCAGACCAGGTCCGGGTCGGTGGTCAGGTACATCTGCTTGGCCTTGCCCTCGTATAGCAGATGTCCTTTTTCCACGGTATGGATATGGCTTTGACCGGCCATAACCTCAATCATGGACTCCCAATACTGCACCGGGGCGGGGCCGAGTCCCGCCCGCCAGAAGATGTAGTCCACCCGGTCCAGGTAGTGCCTGGCATCGCAGAGGGCGTCGATCTCCTCCGCCGGGAGATACTGGCCAATGGCCGGATCCGCCTTGAGGGCGGCCAGGAAATCCCCCTCCGGCCAGTTCCGGTGGGCCTGCCGCTGCACCAGGGCATAGGCCTCCTCCCGGGAGAGGCCCTTGGCCACCAGGGCCAGGAGCAGGCGCTGGCTGAAGATCAGGCCGTGGGTACGGGCGAGGTTACGCTCCATATGTTCGGGATATATCTGCAGGTGGCGCAATACCTCCGTGAACTGCGCGATCATGTAGTGCAGCAGGGTGGTGCTGTCCGGGATGATGATCCGCTCCACCGAGGAGTGGGTGATGTCCCGCTCGTGCCAGAGGGAGATGTTCTCCATGGCGGCGACGGCGTTGCCCCGCAGCACCCGGGCGAGGCCGCTGATCCGCTCGCAGGTGATCGGGTTGCGCTTGTGGGGCATGGCCGAGGAGCCCTTCTGGCCGGCGGCGAAGCCCTCCTCCGCCTCCAGCACCTCGGTGCGCTGCAGGTGCCGGATCTCGGTGGCAAACTTCTCCAGGGAGCCGGCGGTGACAGCCAGGGCTGTCAAGTACTCGGCGTGCCGGTCGCGCTGCAGCACCTGGGTGGAGACCTTGGCCGGAACCAGGCCCACCCTGCGGCAGACATAGTTCTCCACGTAGGGATCGAGGTGGGCATAGGTGCCCACCACCCCGGACAGGCGACCGACGCTGATCCTCCGGCGGGCCTGCTTCAGGCGTGCCCGCGCCCGGTCCATCTCCGCGTGCCACAGGGCAAACTTGAGGCCGAGGCTGATCGGTTCCGCATGGACGCCGTGGGTGCGCCCGATCATCGGCAGGTCTCTATATTCTCTGGCCTTCCCGGCCAGTAATGACCGCAAGTCATCCAGGGCTTTCAATATAATGTCCAGGGCGTCCCGCATCAGGAGTGACAGGGCGGTATCCACGATATCGTAGGAGGTCAGCCCCAGGTGCAGGTACTTGCCGGCGTCGCCGACATTCTCGGCCACGCAACTGACAAAGGCGATCACGTCGTGCCTGGTCACCGCCTCGATCTCGGCAATGCGCCCGACGTCGAACCGTGCCTTCTCTCTAATCTCCTGCGCCGCCTCCGCCGGGATCCGGCCCAACTCCGCCCAGGCCTCGCAGGCCAGGACCTCCAGGTCCAGCCACTTCTGGAAGCGGTGCTCCGGTGACCACAGCTTCTTCATCTCCGGCAATGTATAACGCTCCAACAAACCAATCCAGCTCCTTTGGCGCCAGGCACTTAAGTTATTGAGTTATAGCCGATCGTAAGTCCTCTTACTTCTGTTGCTGCTGCAATTTTTCCTGCAGGCTGGCGGACTTGACGGCCACGTCCGCAGCCATCCGCTCCTTGTATGCCCGTAACTGCCGGCGCAGACCGGCATCTCCCAGGGACAGCATCTGAACAGCCAGCAGGGCGGCGTTGCGCGCCCCGTTGACAGCCACCGTGGCCACCGGCACGCCGGGCGGCATCTGCACGATGGCGTACAGGGCGTCCATCCCGTTCAGGGCGCCCCCCTGCAGCGGCACCCCGATCACCGGCAGGCAGGTGCAGGCTGCCAGCACACCCGGCAGGTGCGCCGCCATGCCCGCCCCGGCGATGATCACCTGCAGCCCCCGTTCCTCGGCGGTAGTGGCGTAGTCGGCCGCCCGCCGCGGGCTGCGGTGAGCCGAGAGCACGCTGACTTCGAAGGGCACTCCGAAATCCCTGAGCACCTTGACGGTCTCCTCCATCACCGGCAGGTCGGAGTCGCTCCCCAGAACGATCCCCACCACCGGACTGAGTGATGAGTGATGAGTGATGAGTGATGAGTTATTGCTCATTTTTTACGTCACGCCTTTCTAAATGCCTGTGATGAGTAATACTACAACAATGCCGCTTTAAACAAACCTGTCCTTCGGCTAGCCTATTCCGCTCGTTCCCGTCTGAAAAGCAGGGTGCCATCCGGGCACTCTAGAATGGAGTAAGACTCTGGGTGAAACCGAATAGTGCAAATACATTTCGCTAGTTATGAGTTTTGCTTTGCTTTCCACTCATTACCCATTACTCATTACTCATTACTCATTACTCATTACTCATTACTCATTACTCATTACTGAAGTTTTACTCCCACTCGATGGTGGCCGGCGGCTTGGAGGTGATGTCGTAGAGCACCCTGTTCACCCCCGGCACCTCATTCACGATGCGGCTGGAGATCCGCCCCAACAGGTCATAGGGCAGGCGCGCCCAGTCAGCGGTCATGGCGTCATCACTGGTGACCGCCCGGATCACGATCGGATAGGCGTAGGTGCGGGCGTCCCCCATCACCCCGACGCTGCGCACCGGGAGCAGCGCCGCAAAGTACTGCCAGATGCTGCGCTCCAGGCCTGCCTCCTTGACCTCCTGGCGCAGGATCCAGTCCGCCTCCCGCACCATGGCCAGCTTCTCTTCGGTGATCTCGCCCAGCACCCTGACCGCCAGGCCAGGCCCGGGAAACGGCTGGCGCCAGACGATCCCTTCCGGCAGGCCCAGCTCCAGGCCGACCTGCCGCACCTCGTCCTTGAACAGCCAGCGCAGCGGCTCCAACAGCCTCAGCTTCAAATCGGCCGGGATGCCACCCACGTTGTGATGAGTCTTGATCACCGCCGCCGCGCCGGCGCCGGACTCGATCACGTCCGGGTAGAGCGTTCCCTGCAGCAGGAAGTCGACCTCCCCGAGCCTGGAGGCCTCTTCTTCAAAGACCCGCACAAACTCGTTGCCGATGATCCGGCGCTTCTGCTCCGGATCGGCAACATCCTTCAGCTTGTTCAGGAAGCGTTCCGGGGTTACCACGGTGATGATCCTCATCCCCAGGCTCTCCTTGAAGGCCGCCTCCACCTCTTCCCTTTCATTCTTGCGCAGCAGTCCGTGGTCCACGAAGATGCAGGTCAATTGGTCACCGACCGCCCGGTGTACCAGGGCAGCAGCCACGCTGGAGTCGACACCCCCGCTCAGGGCGCCCACCACCATCCGGGATCCAACGACCTGCCTGATGGCAGCCACCTGCTCCTCGACAAAGGAGGCAGGCGTCCAGTCACCCTTGCAGCCGCAGACCCGGTACAGGAAATGGGCCAGGATCTCTCTCCCCCGGGGCGTGTGCCGCACCTCCGGATGGAACTGCACCCCGTACAGTTGGCGCTGCGGGTCGAACATGGCTGCCGTCACGTTGCCGGAGGTGACTGCAGCGGTCTCGAAGCCCGGCGGAGGGCTGTCCACCCGGTCGCCATGACTCATCCAGGCGTCGATCTCCCGTGGTAGACCGTCGAACAATAGCCCCGGACGGTGTATCGTGAGCCGCGCCGGTCCGTATTCCCGGCGCTCTCCCCCGTCGACCCGGCCTCCCAGCAGGAAGGCCATCAACTGCATGCCGTAGCAGATGCCCAGCACCGGCGTCCCTCCCGACAGCAGGTCCGGGTCGCAGCGGGGCGCCCCATCCGCGTAGACACTGGCAGGGCCGCCGGAAAAAACCAGGCCGCGGGGATGATGGGGCCGCAGTTCAGCCCAGGTTACAGTGTGGGGCACGATCTCGCAGTACACCCTGGCCTCCCGGATGCACCGGGCGATCAGTTGGGTGTACTGGGCCCCAAAATCGATCACGTAGATCAGGTCGCGGTCGGCAGGCACCCGGCGTTCCCTCCTATTGTGCAGGCTGCTTTGATTCAGGACGAACTAGATAGGATTTGGAATGTCAATCGCCATACTCTGATTGCCGTGCTGCCTCCCCAGGCCCTCTACGGGCATCATCCTCACCCGGATGGAGGATGTATATTCCCGGCAGGTTGCGGTAGTGCTGGCCGCAATCCAGGCCGTAGCCCACCACAAAGTGGTCGGGGATGGTAAAACCGTTGTAATCCGGCTTGATGTCGACCTGCCTGCGGTCAGGCTTGTCCAGCAGGGTGCAGACCCGCAGGTCTGCCGGCTGCTTGGCTCTCAGGTAATCGCTCAGGTACTTCAGGGTCAAGCCGGAGTCGACGATATCCTCGACCAGCAGCAAATGCCTCCCGGCCACGCTCTCGTCCAGGTCTTTCATGATCCGCACCACCCCGGAACTGCGGGTCGCCTGCCCGTAGCTGGATACCGCCACAAAATCCACGATCACCGGCATCTCCAGCCTGCGCACCAGGTCCGCCAAAAAGATGAAGGCACCCCGCAGGATGCCAACCACCAGCAGTTCTCTGCCGGCATAGTCCTGGTTGATCTTTGCAGCCAACTCCCCGACCCTTGCCTGAACTACAGTTTCCGGCATCAATACTTCGAGTCGGTCCACTCTTTACCCCCAATTAACCCCTAATTTTTCTCTTTTCTTATTATATCACAGACCGGGTCGGATGCAGCCATACCTTTTAGAATAGAGGCCGGATACCGGAAGTCGTGTTTTCAATCAGGTCCCCGCTTCCCAGGAGGAGAGGTAACGGGTCTGCTCCGGGGTCAGCTCATCCAGTTCGATTCCGTAAGCGGCCAACTTCAGGCGCGCCACCCGGATATCGATCTCCGGCGGCACCCTGTAGACGTCCGGCCGCAGCTTGCCCTGCTGCGACACCAGCCAGGCTGCCGCAAGGGCCTGGTTGGCAAAGCTTAGGTCCATCACTTCCACCGGGTGACCCTCCCCGCAGGCCAGGTTGACCAGCCGCCCCTCGCCCAGCAAATACACGCGCCGCCCGTCGGCAAAGCGGAACTCCTCCACGTTCTCCTTGACCAGCCGCTTGGAAACGGTCATTTTTTCCAGGGCCGGGATGTCGATCTCCACGTTGAAGTGCCCGGCATTGGATAAAATCGCCCCATCCTTGAGAGCGGCCAGGTCCTGCTCCGCCAGCACATGCAGGTCCCCGGTGGCGGTGACGATGAAGTCCGCCCTGGCAGCGGCTGTCCGCATGTTGCAAACCTCGTTGCCGTCCATCAGGGCCTCCAGGGCGCGGAAGGGATTGACCTCCACCACCGTCACCCGGGCGCCCAGGCCGCGCGCCCTGGCGGCGATACCGCGCCCGCACCAGCCGTAGCCCACCACCACGAAAACGGAACCGGCGATCAGGTAGTTGGTTGCCCTGAGGATGCCGTCGAGAGCCGATTGTCCAGTGCCGTAGCGGTTGTCGAACAGGTGCTTGGTCAGGGCGTCGTTTACCGCCACCAGCGGGTATTTCAACGCTCCGTCCCTGGCCATCGCCCGCAGCCGTATGACCCCGGTGGTAGTCTCCTCGGTCCCTCCGATGACCTGGCCGAGTTGGCCGGGCCGTTCCCGGTGCAGCGTGGTCACCAGGTCGGCCCCATCGTCGATGGTGATCTGGGGTTCGGTATCTAAAGCTGCATAGATCTGGCGGTAATAATCCTCCGTAGCGACGCCCCGCCTGGCATAGGTGGGAATCCCGTAGACCAGGTTGAGGGCGGTGGCGATGTCGTCCTGTGTGCTGAGGGGGTTGGAGGCGCAGAGCACCACCTGGGCGCCACCCGCCTTGAGCAGGCGTGCCAGGTTGGCGGTCTTGGCGGAGATGTGCAGGCAGGCAGCCAGCCGGATACCCTGCAGTGGACGGGCCTCTTCCCACTCCCGCCACACCTGCTGCATCACCGCCATCTTCTGCCAGGCCCACTCGATGCGCTGCTCCCCCTTCTTGCCCAAATTTTCATCCTTTAACAGCAGTTCTTCATGATCCGGCATGAATCTTGTTCCTCCTGACATCAATCTTTCAGTCCCCCCTGTGTGCAGTAGTGCTTTCATCCAGCGCTCAATCCTGGAAGATTACTTCCGCTTAACCAGGTGCTTTTCAGGTTAAAGACAGCTAGTCGCCTTGGTTGAGCGCTGGAGGAGCCTCAGAGACTGCCTTTCATCGGGTCAATAGGAAAAGCACAGCATTGAAAACGCTTTTCAATATCATAATACCACATAATATACCATATTTTTCCCCGCCTGTTCCCCCCGCTTCTGCCTGGTTGGGCAAAAGCCGGGTAAACATGCTACACTTCGCAAGCACATGAATAGCAGTCAGGACTTTGCGCCAGTCGGTGCAGTTGGGTGCTTGGAAGTAGATACCCGCTTAGCAGGCGTGGGCCAACGTCAAATGCCAACGGCTAAGAAGACCGGGACATAACATACTCCCGGACTGGCTCACCGTGAGTAGACCGGGTCAGGCTCCAGAAGTCATAAACTGATCGGGCTTTATGGCAAAGGTCTGCCCGATACCGGACGCGGTGAGCGGAGGAAAGCGTTGATTGAAAAAGTGCGAGGGTGCAATAAAAAATTAGAACATTTTCACAAGCTGTCGGATATCATCTATTAAAAAGTCAGGAAAAGCTTTCATGAGCGTTTCTCTATTAGTATTTCCGTAGGTCACACCACACGTTAACACCCCTGCGGTCTTACCCGCAATGATGTCCACACAACTGTCACCAATAATCAATGTCTCATTTTTGTTGGAACCGGTTTCTTTCAGGATCTGCTCTATTGAATCTGGATGTGGCTTGAGTTTAATATTGCCATCATCAGCCTTTAGGATGTTTATATATTTAATCAAGCCTGTTAATTGGAGCTGTCTTTCTGCTATCAGATACGGTTTGTTTGAAATTACCGCCATCTTCTTCTGTAATTCGAAAAGGGTTTTTAGCATTTTGGAAACACCTTCATACAGTACAGCATAGCAGTTATTAAAATAATAATCCCTGAAAGTTTTTATCGCCGCCTCAATCATTACCTTGTCTTGCGTACGCAAGGCAGATGCAAGAAGATAAACATCACCCTTATTAACTATGGTTGAAACATATTCCTTGCCTACGGGAGGATGTTTATATTCTTTCAGAGTGAAGTTAACTGATTTTGTTATACCTTCTATCGAATCAATCAATGTTCCGTCCAAATCAAAAATGAAGGTAGATACGTTCAGCCTTATCCCTCCTGCTTATTTTTATAAAAATCGGTTAAAAAACGAGATATATATTCCTGCAACTAACCTTACCAAAGCTCTCGATGACATTACATTAAAGAAGAATAAATTTCCAAAAGAGGCGCAGGATCTATGTCATATATGGCTGCAATTATACATCTTTAGAGAACTTTAGGTATCTTCAAGGAGCTATAATATACTCTATGATTGAATCAAGTTGACCAAGCCGAACGCTTTTCGTATCAATAAATCTGGTGTTTGCATTAAGAAAATAACTATTCAAAAAAGATACAGCACCCTGGCAACTCTCTTTTGTGGTTATGATGAAGATCCCATCATCATTAAGGTTCTTTTTCAAATTTTCTAATAGCATCTCTGGGTCGTGAGCCCATTGGATAACTTGTAGCAGGCAAACAACATCAAAATTAATTTCTATTCCGCCTTTATCCATGTCATGGAATACTAGATTGCTCCTTACCAGGCATTCTCTGGCATAATTGATTCTTTCCCGATCAATATCCACGCCAACAATGTGCTTACAAAAATGGGATAAATAGTATGTACCCCACCCATATCCACATCCATAGTCACATACTACCCTGTCCGTCACATAAGGAATCGCCCTTTTGTAAGATCCGAACAGGGAAGATAAATAATTGTCTCCCCTTATCGCAACATAAACTTCATCCAGTTCATTGCTCATGTTCTCCACCCGGTAATTAATACTTCGTAAATGTTGGAGCGAACCAGCCATAATGCCCGTCACAAACCGCACATGAAAACGGGCGTCAGTGCCATTTTCATGCTAACCAGATATATTAGCCGGTTAAAAGAAGCATAGATGATTTTGAAGATAGGCGCAAGGAGGACCGGTCCTCCTTGCGCCCCGGCTGTAATGCTATAAAACGATTTTAGTGAAACAGGCTGAGCACTTTTACTATGACCAATCCTATTGTGTTGAAGTCGAAGGCTTCATAGGCATACCCGACAGGCATAAGCATTCCGGTATGCGGGAACACAAAGGCCACGCCATATTGAAGAAGGAAGCCAACAATAAAGCAAGACAGGATGACATTCTTGAGTCCGCCCATAAAGTTTGCATACACGCCGACAAGTGCACCCTCAAAAAAGTTAATCTGAACACCCGGCACGACAATAGGAGAAAAGTGTGTCGCAGCCATAATCCCAGTAGCCACAATAGAACCAAGCAGATGGAAAAAAAACCCGAACATAACCGCCGTACCGGCTAAGGGGTAAATAGTCGGGTAGTCCAGCCCCATTATTGCATTGGGAAGCAGTCTTTCGGCTATTCCGTTCAATGCCGGTATGATTTCCGCCAGCAGCATCCTTACACCATAGAGAATTATCGCTACGGAAGCGCCGAAGGAAAGAGAGCTGGAAAACAGAAAAACCAGCCAGTACGTGCCGCCAGATATGCTGTTAACATACGGCAGGCCTGCCACGAGCGCAAATAAGATATTGAAAACAAAAAATACTACAGTAATAGATACAATAGTATCTTTTATCCAGTCTAAACTTTCCGGCAATGCAATATCCTCGGCGGATTTTCCTTTGCCGACGATCTTGCCACAAATTGCAGCGACTATTACTCCCATGATGCTGGGTACAAAGTTAGCGAACGGCTGCCTCATCTCGCCCTTCATGTAATGGAACGAAATGGCTGTGACCAACCAGTAATACAGCCCACAGATGATGGCCCCGATAAGATACATTTCCCAGCCCGAAATGTGGACGGCGTTCAAAGCGACAACAATAAACCCGGCCCAGAACAGTTGCAAATGTACGGTTAATGCTAAAAAATGCAGTTTTGTCAAACGGCATAGGATTATGTTGATTATAAAACCTGCAATGAATATCAGAGCGACCTGAGTCCCAAATTTAGCCATCGTCGCGGCGAATGCCGGCCAATAAAGAGGAATAACACCCTGAACACCCAGTCCGGCCCTGATCATCTTCGTCAGCGGATCGAGAGCAACAACGATCAGGGTGGCTCCGCCCATCAAGATCGTATATCCCATCATCACTTTGGTAGTACCGAGTAAGATTTCTGACCCGCTCTTCTTCAGGGTTATTAATCCTATCAGACCGATTATACCCAACACGATCACAGGACTGCCTAAAACCTGAGTCACTATAATGTTGAGAATACTCATGGCCTCTTCCTCCTTTTTATTCTATGTTCCAGCAAGCTGTTGGTGTTTGTGTAATCCAAATACCACCGTCGATCGCCATTGTCTGACCCGTGATGTAATCAGATTCCTCCGAACACAGAAATTTTACCAGATTGAATATATCCCTGGGCTCTGCAAATTTACGCAGCGCTATCTCCTTTAATTTTGACTCGGCCCTGTTTTTGATAACATATTCTGCCATAGGCGTGTTGATAACCCCGGGAGAGAATGCGTTTACCCTGATGTTGTATGGGGCCAATTCCGCCGCCAGTACTCTGGTCAAGATCGAGATGCCGCCTTTGGCAACACCGTAGGCCGCGCTGCCGGTGTTAGGGAAATGTCCCAGTATAGACGACACATTGATGATGCAGCCGCCCCTTTCTTTCATGTAAGGGATGGCTGCCCTGCTACAGTAGACAGCGCCCATCAAGTTAACTCCAATCATCAGCTTCCAGTGATCGTCAGTCGACTCTTCAACAAGGCTCTTGCTGAGAACGCCTGCATTATTAATCAGGATGGAGATCTTCCCAAACTGACCACCTATGCTGTTGATCGTCTTGCTAACCTGGCAGCTGTCGCTTACATCGGTAACATAAGCAAAGCTTCTGCCCTTCTCATCATTAATCTTGTTATTAACGGCCTGCAATTCGCCCTCTTTAATGTCTAGAAGACATACAACAGCACTCATCCTGGAGAAGCTGAAGGCCAGTTCCTTGCCTACACCCTGGCTGGCGCCTGTAATGACAACAATTTGATTCAAAAAATTGCCCAGCTTACTCACCGCCTTGCTGCTTCTTAATACTGACACCACGGACGACACACGGACGCATGTTCTGTTGCGAAACATCTGAAAATTGATTAAACTGGTTACGTACATTTTGGGAAGCATCTATCCATGAGCTTTGCACTTATGGATAATGCCTCTCTCTTTTTTTTATTTTTTGTTTTCAAAATACTCTTGGAGCTTATTCTTGATCTCGCTTTTGTCAACAAAGTTTGTCAACTGGATTACCGGCTTGTCTAAATTCTTGAAAAGAGATGCCAATTCCTTGCCGAGCAAAATCAGATCGGCATCACTAGCGGCTCCTTTGCCTGTCGTAACATCGGCAACTTCTACATGGGCTTTGATATTTAATTCTTTTAAGGCTTTTTCGGCGTTCATCCTGAGAATGACACTGCTTCCCATTCCACAACCACAGATTGCAACGATCTTCAAGACATGTTCTGCCAACTTCCCACCTCCCTTCTGCCATTTTCAATAATTTCAACAATATCTTCAGCTGTTTTACTGTTATATATCCTGCTAACAGTATTCTTATCTTCAAAACCAGCTGCTATCGTCTGTAATATACCTAGGTGCGTTTTATTATCGCTGCCCACCAGGGCAATTACGACATAAACCGGATCATTATCCACATTCCCAAAGCAGAGCGGTTTTTCAAGCGTGATCAAGCTGATGCCGGGTTTGAGCGCCCCGTCCTCTGGACGGGCGTGAGGCAGAGCAAGGCCAGGGGCGATAACTATGTATGGTCCTAGCTTACTTGCGGTTTGAACCATCGCTTCAACGTAATTATCTGTTGCATAGCCGTTATTTACCAAAATCTCCCCGGCCTTTCTCACTGCTTCCTGCCAGCTTGCGGCCTCAACTTTGAGTTGGATATTTTCACGCTCAATTATTGAGTACCCCATAAAAAATCTCCTCTAAGTTAATTATCAAGATTAACCATCCAGACCTGATACAATTTCATCCCCTGCGCTCGCTCCGACCCTGGTCGCCCCAGCTTCGATCATTGCCAGTGCATCCGCGGTCGTCCTGATTCCTCCAGCAGCCTTGACCCCTGTCTCCGGTTTGATAACGCTCCTGATCAGCTTTACATCTTCCACCGTCGTCGACCTTTTCAGTATAGGGCTGAACCCCGTGGACGTCTTGACTATGTCTGCCCCCGATTCCTCTGCAAGCATCGCTGCTTCCCTTATCTGGTCCTCGGTCAATAACGGCGTTTCAATGATGGCTTTCACTATGCAACCATGATCATGGGCTGCTTTGACCACTCCATCGAGCTCTTCCATGACTATTTCTTTCTTGCCTGATTTCAATGCAGCGACGTTTATTACAATATCAAGCTCTTCCGCCCCCTTCGCTATGGCATCATCTGCTTCAGCAATCTTTATTGATGGCACGTCTGCCCCCAGGGGGAAGCTTATTACCGTGCAAACCTTCGTTTGGGTCCCTTTAAGTACACGGGCAGCAACGGGCACCATGTTGGGCAGGATGCAAACGCTGGCAAACCCCTGCTCCACTGCTTTCCTGCAGAACTCTTCGATAAAGCTTTCAGTCATCCCAGGCTTAAGGTTGGTCTGATCAATATACCTCGCCAATTCACCTTTGGTCATTTGTGCACTCCCTCTCCTCTGCTATTGGTTGAACCCTTCCACGATTTCAAAGGCAGAACTGGTTGCTATCCTCTCTGCGCCCGCCTCTATCATCGCTGCTGCATCTTTTGCTGTTCTGACTCCGCCAGATGCCATTACCTTGATCTGGCCGCCAAAGTGGTCTTTAATCAATCTGACCTGTTCAGTAGTTGTCACGTATCCATATCCTGTATTTGTTTTCAGAAAAGGCGCTTTTAGTTCTATGGCGATCTCTGCCGCTTTTAACTGCTCGCTTTCATTCAACAAACTTGCAAAATAGATGACCTTCAATACCTTATCACCTGCAAGATCGATAAATGGTTTCAGGTCTTCCTTGGCGGCCTCGTATCTGCCAGATTTAAAAGCGCTCACGTCCATCGACACGTCAATCTCGTCCGCACCGTCCTCCAGTGCTTGCTTAGCCTGCAGATACTTTGCTTCATGAGTCATTGCGCCAAGCGGGTAAGCTATCACCGTTACCAGCTTTTTGCCCGCCTCATGCAGGGCGGGTGCCGCGTACTTGATATAAAAGGGCTCTGTCAGCGTCGTTGCAAAGGAGTAGTTAAGAGTTTCCTTGACAAATTCGATCACATCCTCAATCGTGGGAGCAGGCATACTCCCCAGCGATGCGTCAATGATCCCTTCTACATCCTTTCTTGTTACCTGCATCTTGTCTGCCTCCTTATATACGATTTAAAAATAC
>JBEKFU010000038.1:0-17368 GCA_050013155.1 Thermacetogeniaceae bacterium
GGAAATAGGAAATCGGAAATAGGAAGCCTTATGTAGAG
Organism: Thermacetogeniaceae bacterium; assembly: GCA_050013155.1. Lineage (GTDB taxonomy): Bacteria > Bacillota > DSM-12270 > Thermacetogeniales > Thermacetogeniaceae > Palsa-1188. The sequence goes on from JBEKFU010000038.1 coordinate 39, forward strand.
GCAGAAGTCAGAGGTGGGAAGTGTGCCAACAAATTCTGACATCCGACTTCCGGCATCCGACATCCGATTTAAGGAGGCTAAGGCGACAGATGTTGACAGACCCGATCGCGGATTTCCTGACCCGCATCCGCAACGCAAACCAGGCCTACAAGGAGCGCGTGGAGATCCCGAATTCCAGGATGAAGCGGGCGCTCGCCGAGATCATGAAGAATGAAGGTTTTCTGCGTAATTACGACAAGATCGACGACGGTAAACAGGGAGTGCTGCGTCTGTATTTAAAATATGGACCCAACAAGCAAAAGGTCCTCACCGGCTTGAAGCGGATCAGCAAACCCGGTTTGCGTGTCTACGTGCAAAAGGACGAGGTCCCGAAGGTGCTGGGAGGCTTGGGAATCTCCATCATCTCGACCCCCAAGGGTCTGATGACGGATAAGCAGGCCAGGCAGGACAGGCTGGGCGGAGAAGTTATCTGCTACATTTGGTAAGGGAGGTGGCGCCATGTCCAGAGTGGGACGCCTTCCGGTATCGATACCGGAAGGAGTGGACGTGAAGATCGACGGCAACCTGGTGGAGGTCAAGGGACCCAAAGGGATGCTGAAGAGAGAGATGCACCCGGACATCGGGATCACCCGCCAGGACGCCAGGCTGGTGGTAACCCGCCCATCGGATGAGAAGCAGCATCGGGCGCTGCACGGGTTGACCAGGGCGCTGCTGCAGAACATGGTGAGCGGTGTGACCAAGGGCTTCACCCGCAATTTGGAACTGGTGGGGGTTGGCTACCGGGCGGCCAAGCAGGGCAACAAGCTGGTGCTCACGGTGGGTTACGCCCACCCGGTAGAGATCGATCCGGGCGACAACCTGAGCATCGAGGTACCGGCGCCGAACAGGATCAGCGTCAGCGGCATCGACAAGGAACGGGTCGGCGCCCTGGCGGCCAAGATCCGGGCGGTTCGCAAGCCGGAGCCATACAAGGGCAAGGGCATCAAGTATGATGATGAGATAATCAGGCGCAAGGTTGGCAAGGCAGGGGTTAAGGGCAAGAAGTAAATGGCAGTACTCAGGAGTCAGGAGTCAGAATGAGAAAACGGTTTATCGTAAGAGGTTAGTAAATTGTTGGAAGCATACTCTCAGGGTATTTTGAATTCTCCCGTGCGCCGCATTCTTTCAGGCCGGGCGTAAGCCCGGATGCGGTGGACTACTGAATTCTGAATACCTGAGCAGTACAGATGGGGTGTGAGTAGAATGCCGAAAAATCAGTCGCGTCAGGAAATTCGCCAGCGCAAACACATCCGGGTCCGGAAAAAGGTGTTTGGCACCCCGGAGCGGCCCCGGTTGTGTGTGTACCGGAGCCTCAATCACATCTACGCCCAGGTTATCGACGACGTGCAAGGACGGACGCTGGTTGCCGCCTCCACCCTGGCTCCGGAACTCCGGGCTGGCGATGGCATCGGCAAGAACCTTGAGGCCGCCCGTAGCGTAGGCAAGCTGATCGCTGAACGGGCGCTGGCGCAGGGTATTACCAGGGTCGTTTTTGACCGGGGCGGCAACCTTTACCATGGCCGGGTTGCTGCGCTTGCGGAAGCAGCCCGGGAACAAGGCCTGGATTTCTAGGGTTCAACTGGGTCTTGGCTTCAGAGGGGGATTGCTTTTCCCCCGCTGAAGCTTAGAGCCAGTTAATTAGGGGCATAGCCGCTCTTACCTGTGTGCCCGTTTTCTCTCAGGCCGGGCGTTAGCCCGGATACGGGCGCCCACCGCTTGAGAAGCGGGGGCATTAGAGCGGGTAGCCATCGGTCAAGGGAGGGAATAGTTGTTTTGCGCATAGATCCCAACTCTCTGGAGTTAACAGAAAAGGTAGTGACAATCAACCGGGTTGCCAAAGTGGTTAAGGGCGGCCGCAGGTTCAGCTTCAGCGCCCTGGTGGTCGTAGGCGACGGCCAGGGTCATGTGGGCGCCGGCCTGGGCAAGGCCGGAGAGGTGCCGGAGGCTATCAGAAAGGGGATCGAGGACGCCAAGAAGAGTCTGATCGAGGTCCCCATGAAGGGCACCAGTATTCCCCACTCAGTCACCGGCGAGTTTGGCGCCGGCAAAGTGCTGCTGAAACCGGCATCTCCCGGTACCGGCGTGATCGCCGGCGGCCCGGTGCGTGCGGTGCTGGAGGCGGCGGGGATCCAGGATATCCTCACCAAGTCCCTGGGTTCCTCCAACTCTCATAACATGGTGCATGCCGCCATCGAAGGCCTCAAGAGCCTGAAGCGGGCCGAGGATGTGGCCAGGATCCGCGGCAAGACCGTCGAAGAATTAATTGGTTAATGGGGGAGTCAACAGTGGCAGATATGTTGCAGATCACCCTGGTCCGCAGCCCGATCGGCTATCCGGAGCGGCAGCGTAAGGTTTTGCGGGCGCTGGGACTGGGCAAGATGAACACCTCGGTGATCCAGGCCGACCAGCCGTCTATAAGGGGCATGATCAAACACGTCCGGCACCTGGTGGCAGTGATGCCGGTGGAGCGGCGGGAAGGGGAGAAGAACGAGTGAGACTGCATGAGCTAAGCCCGGCAGCGGGATCCCGCCAGAAGCCGACCCGCAAGGGCCAGGGCCTGGGGTCGGGCCTCGGCAAAACCGCCGGGAGAGGGCACAAGGGTCAGAAGGCAAGGTCCGGGGGCACTGTGCGCCGTGGCTTCGAAGGCGGGCAGATGCCGCTATACCGGCGCATCCCCAAGCGCGGATTCACCAATACCCTGCGGGAAGAGATGGCAATCGTCAACCTCCGCGACCTGAACCGGCTGGACGCCGGGACAGAGGTCACGCCGGAGGTTCTCTACCAGGAGGGGATCGTCAGGAAGCGCAGTCTGAAGATCAAGCTGCTGGGCAAGGGCGAGATCGACCGCCCGCTCTTCGTCAAGGTGCACGGCGCCAGCAAGGGCGCGGTGGAGAAGGTCGCAGCCGCCGGCGGCAAGGTTGAGGTGATCTAGGTGCTGGAATCGGTTCAAGCCGCATGGAAGTTGGGCGATCTCAGGCGCAAGATAGTCTTCACCCTGTTGATGTTTCTGGTGTTCCGGGTGGGGGCTCATATACCCGTGCCTGGTATCGACCATGCTGCTTTGGCAAAGTTGATCTCATCGAGCGCTTTTCTAGGGTTCTTTGACATAATCTCCGGCGGGGCGTTCCGGAATCTGTCCGTGTTTGCCATGAGCATCACGCCGTACATCAACGCCTCCATCATCATCCAGTTGCTGACCGTGGTCATCCCCAAGCTGGAGCAGCTTTCCAAGGAGGGGGAATCCGGGCGGAAGATTATCACGCAGTACACGCGCTACGGTACCGTAGCGCTCGGATTTATCCAGGCAACCGGCATGGCGGTTGCGCTAGGCCACCCGACCGCACTCACCGGAGGAGCGATCGTGCTGGAGCACCCGGGCCTCGGGGAGTTTCTGCTGGTCGCCGTCAGCCTGACTGCAGGGACTGCCGTCCTGATGTGGCTGGGCGAGATGATCACCGAGAAGGGGATCGGCAACGGCATCTCGCTGATCATCTTCGCCGGCATCGTCTCCCGGCTCCCGGACGGGGCGGTCAATACCTTCAAACTGTTGCAGGCGGGCAGCATCGGCTGGTTTAGCGTGGCCGTCCTGACCGTGCTGGGACTGCTGGTGATCGCCGCCGTGGTGGCGGTCAACGAGGGCACGCGCCGCATCCCGGTGCAGTACGCCAAGCGGGTGATGGGGCGCAAGGTCTACGGAGGGCAGAGCACTCACATACCGCTGCGGGTCAACCAGGCCGGCGTGATCCCGATCATCTTCGCCATGTCCATCCTGATGTTCCCGGTGCAGATCGCCCAGTGGATCAACAGCCCGATCGCCCAGAATATCGCCAGGCAGTTGCAGTTCGGAACTGCCTTGAACTCCGTGATATACGCCCTGCTGATCATCTTCTTCACCTACTTCTATACGGCGATCGTGTTCAACCCGATGGACGTGGCCGACAACTTGAAGAAGTACGGCGGCTTCGTGCCGGGGCTGCGCCCCGGCCGGCCAACCGGAGAATACATCAACCGGGTGCTGACCAAGCTCACTCTGGCCGGCGCCATCTTCCTGGCGCTGATCGCCGTGCTCCCGAACTTCATGATCGCCGCCACCGGTATCTCCTCCCTGTACTTCGGGGGGACGGCCCTGCTGATCGTGGTGGGCGTGGCGCTGGAAACGATGAAGCAGTTCGAGTCGCACCTGTTGATGCGGCATTACCAGGGTTTCATGAAGTAGGCCTTTCGAAATGGAGTGGAGAGGCAAGGATGAGAATCTTGTTGATGGGCCCGCCTGGCGCCGGGAAAGGTACCCAGGCGGAGAGGGTTACCGGGCACTGGAAAATGCCCCACATCGCCACCGGGGATATCTTTCGAGAGGCGATCAAAGCGGGCACCGACCTTGGCCGTCAGACCAAGTCTTATCTGGATGCCGGTGAACTGGTACCGGATGCGGTTACCATCGGGATTGTCAGGGAGCGTTTGCAGGAACCGGATTGCACGCCCGGCTTCCTGTTGGACGGGTTTCCCCGCACCATTCCCCAGGCGGAGGCCTTGGAACGGCTTTTAGATGACCTGTCAATGAGGCTCGACCTGGTGCTCAACATCAAAATTGCTCCGGCAGTCCTGGTGGAGCGGTTGACCGGGCGCCGGATCTGCCGCCAGTGTGGTACATCCTACCACCTGGTCTTCAATCCTCCCAAACAGGACGGAATCTGCGACCGCTGTGGGGGCGAGCTGTACCAGCGCAGCGACGACACCCTGGAGACTGTCGGTGACCGGATGCGGGTCTACACCAACAAGACGGCCCCCCTGCTGGAGTTTTACCGGCAGCGCGGCCTGCTCCGGGAGGTCGACGGGGAACCGGGGATCGACGCCGTGTGGAACGCAATACATGGTATATTAGGGAGTTTTGATAGATGATCACTTTGAAATCGGCCCGGGAGATCTCGCACATGCGGGAGGCCGGGCGGATCGTGGCCATGGCCCTGCAGGAACTGGGCAAGCGGGTCGCGCCCGGGGTCACCACCGGCGAACTGAACCGGTTTGCGGACGAGTTCTTGCGCAGGGCGGGAGCAGAGCCGGCGTTTCTCGGATACCAGGGGTTCCCCGCCAGCATCTGCGCCTCGGTAAACGAAGAGGTGGTGCACGGGATTCCGGGTTTAAGGAAACTGGAAAACGGGGATATTATTAGCATTGACATCGGAGCGGTGTACCACGGTTACGTTGGTGATGCGTCCATGACCTTTCCGGTCGGGGAGATCTCTGCCGAGGCCTCCCGGCTGCTTCAGGTGACCCGGCAGTCCCTTTTTGAAGGGATTGGGCAAGCGATACCCGGCAACCGGATCGGGGACATCTCGGCGGCTATTCAACAGTTCGTCGAGGCGCACGGCTACCAGGTGGTGAGAGACTTTGTGGGGCACGGCGTTGGCGCCCGCATGCACGAAGAGCCCCAGGTCCCCAACTTCGGCAAGGCCGGAATGGGGCCGAGGCTGCAGCCGGGGATGACCATTGCCATCGAACCCATGGTCAATGTGGGAACTTATGAGGTGATGGTGATGCCCAACCGCTGGACGGCAGTGACCAGAGATCACAGCCTGTCGGCTCACTTTGAACATACAGTCCTGATCGCCGGAGGGCAGCCGGAAATCCTGACCCAAATTTAGTGGTTGGCGGTAGGTGGTCCCAAAATGGCTCAGGATGGCAATGCAGTTATCGGGCAGTTGGCAGTTTCCAAACGTGGCCGTGACCGGGGGGAACCTTACCTCGTTCTGGAGATAATAGATGAAGCCTTTGTTTACCTGGTAAACGGAGACAAACGCCGGATAGAAAACCCCAAGCGCAAGAATATCAAGCACCTGCGGTTTTACCCGACAGTGGCGGAACATCTGGCGCAGCAATGGGAAGCCGGTCAAAAGGTTGGTAACATCGAGGTTCGCAGGGTGATTGCCGGGTTTATGGAAACCGTTGAGAAGTGAGAGGCGGGATGTTTCTCACCTCGCACATCCCAAAGAGGGGGGTAGAGAAATGATATGCCCAAGTCCAAGACAAATGTAATTGAAGTCGAGGGCAAGGTGATCGAGGCCCTGCCTAACGCCATGTTCCGGGTGGAACTGGAGAACGGCCACCGGGTGCTGGCTCATGTTTCCGGCAAGATCAGGATGAACTTCATTCGTATCCTGCCGGGAGACAAGGTCACCGTGGAGCTCTCGCCATACGATCTGACCCGGGGACGGATTGTCTATCGTTTTAAATAAGTTTATCCGCCGTACGGAAAATCATACGCCGCATGGCTGCTGAAGGGGGCGTTTTCGATGAAGGTGCGGGCTTCCGTGAAGACCATCTGCGAGAAATGCAAGATCATTCGCCGTAAGGGTAAAGTGATGGTTCTCTGTGAGAACCCGAAGCATAAGCAAAAACAGGGCTAGCTATTTGAGAAGTGGGAAGCGGGATGTGAGAAGTGGGAATATATTGAAGGCATTGGCTCCTCCGCATCCGGGCTAACGCCCGGCCTGAAAGAATGCGGAGTACATGCCAATGCCAAACCAGAATCCCACCTCCAACCTCTCACCTCTCACCTCACAATGAGGAGGTTAGATGATGGCAAGAATTGCCGGCGTCGATTTACCGCGCGATAAGCGGGTAGAGGTTGCTCTCACCTATATCTACGGTATTGGCCAAACTACTGCGACCGGGGTGATCAAGCGCACCGGGATCAACCCGGACACCCGGGTCAAGGACCTGACCGAGGAAGAGGTAGGGAAACTGCAGGAAGTGATCGACAAGGAGTGCAAGGTAGAAGGCGACCTGCGCCGCGAGCATACCGTGAACATCAAGCGGCTGATCGAGATCGGCTCCTACCGGGGCCTCCGTCACCGCCGCGGGTTGCCGGTGCGCGGCCAGCGCACCCGCACCAACGCCAGGACCCGCAAGGGCCCGCGCCGTACTGTGGGAGTGCGCCGCAAGAAGTAGTGATTCAACTAGTTCTTGGCTTCAGTGGGGAATCTTTAACCCTACTGAAGGTTAGAACTAGTTAATACAGCGATGTAGCCGCTCTTACCTGTGTGCCGTTTTTCTTTAAGGCCGGGCGTTAGCCCGGATAACGGCGCCCACCGCTTCAGGGAAGCGGGGGCATTAGAGCGGGTAGTCATCTGTGGAAAGGAGGATCAAAGTGCCAAAGAGACAGACAAGGACGAAGCGCAAGGAAAGAAAGAACGTTGAGCACGGGGTCGCACATATCCGGTCGACGTTCAACAACACGACGATCACCATCACCGATACTACGGGCAACGCCATCGCTTGGGCCAGCTCCGGCATGATGGGATTCAAGGGCACCCGCAAGGGAACTCCCTTTGCCGCCCAACTGGCTGCCGAGTCCGCTGCGAAAACGGCCATGGAGCATGGCATGAAACAGGTGGAGGCCTGCGTCAAGGGGCCCGGGGGAGGCCGGGAAGCGGCCATCAGGTCATTGCAGGCAGCCGGCCTGGACGTCAGCACCATCAAGGACGTCACACCCATTCCTCATAACGGCTGCCGTCCGCCGAAGAGACGGCGCGTATAATTGAGAAGTGGGAAGCGGGAAGTGAGAAGTGACGGGAGCCGCGCCCAAAGGGCACCCGGCGGGCGCGAAGGCATTAGCGGAGCTAATGCCGACAAGTCTCTCACCTCCTCCGCATCCGGGCTTACGCCCGGCCTGAAAGAATGCGGAGCACAGGTAACCTCACACCTCTCAACTCTCAGATAAGGAGGGAAAAGGATATATGGCAAGATATACAGGTGCTGTCTGCCGCCTGTGCCGCCGCGAGGGGATGAAGCTATACCTCAAGGGAGACCGCTGTTATACTCCCAAGTGCGGTATCGACCGCCGCAGCTATGCCCCGGGCAGCAAGGGCCAGTCTCGCAGGAAAGTTACCGAGTATGGCCTGCAGTTGCGTGAGAAGCAGCGGGCGCGGCGGATCTACGGGATCTTGGAGAGACAGTTCAGACGCTACTTCGATGTTGCCGAGCGGCAGAAGGGAATCACCGGTGAAAACCTGCTGCGCCTGCTGGAGCGTCGGTTGGACAATGTGGTCTACCGGGTCGGGTTTGCCAACTCCAGGGCCGAGGCGCGACAACTGGTGAGGCATGGGCATCTTACCGTAAACGGGCGGCGCGTCAGCATCCCCTCGTACCTGGTCAAGATCAGTGATATCATCGAGATTGCCCCGGGGAGCAAAGAACAGGCGCGCTTTGCCGAACTGGCTGAGACTGCGGCTCACAAGACTCTTCCTCCATGGCTGGAAGTGGACCTGGAAAAGATGCGGGTGCGGGTACAGGGTTTCCCGTCTCGGGAAGATATAGATACCCCCGTTAAAGAACACCTGATCGTGGAGCTTTACTCCCGTTAAGGCTCCGGATAGTTCATGGGGAAGGGAGGCCTTTGCGTGTTAGACTTTGAAAAACCGCGCATTGAACATATTAAAGATCCGAATCCTGACCTGGCTGGCAAGCATGGCACTTTTGTCGTGGAGCCGCTGGAACGGGGCTATGGAACCACTCTGGGCAACAGCTTGCGGCGGGTGCTGCTCTCATCCTTGGTGGGGGCGGCGGTAACCACCGTGAAGATCGAGGGAGTGCTGCACGAGTTCAGCACCATCCCCGGTGTGCGCGAAGACACCATGGACATCGTGCTGAACCTCAAGGGGCTGGCCATCAAGCATTACGGCGACGAGCCCCAGATTATCAGGATAGAGGCCAAGGGTGAGCGGGAGGCCAAGAGTGAACGGGAGGTCAAGGCCGGTGACATCATCGCCGGTTCGGATATCGACATCCTCAACCCGGACCTGCACATCGCCACCCTGGAGCCGGATGGACGCCTGTTTATCGAGATGACGGTGAAAAAGGGCCGGGGCTACGTCCCGGCGGAGAAAAGCAAAGAGGGCGAGCAGGTGATCGGGGTGATTCCGGTGGATTCCATCTTCTCCCCGGTCTACAAGGTCAACTACACCGTGGAGAACACCAGGGTCGGCCAGCAGACAGACTATGACCGGCTGATCCTGGAGGTCTGGAGCAACGGCGCCATCACCCCGGAAGAGGCGGTGAGCCTGGCGGCGCGCAACCTGATCGAGCGCTTCCGGCTGTTCATGGGCCTCACCGATAAGGTGGAAGAGGAGCCTGTGGCGCCGGACAAGAAGATCGACGAGCGGTCGCGGATCCTGGATATGCCGATCGAGGAGTTGGAACTGTCGGTGCGCTCCTACAACTGCCTGAAGAGGGCGGCTATCAACTCGGTGGAGGACCTGATCCAGAAAACTGAGGAGGACATGATCAAGGTCCGCAACCTGGGCAAGAAATCCCTCGAGGAAGTGGACGCCAAGCTGTCAGAGTTGGGCCTGTCCCTAAAGAAGGCCGAAGAGTAGCAGGAAAATGGTGGTTGGTAGTCGCGCCCGGTCCACCGGACCCGGCACCGCCGCTTGCGGGCGCGTTGGTGGTTGGAGGAACAAAAGCCCTGGTCGCCAGTTGACCGTTGTGTTCCAACGACCAACGTCTAAAATGATAGACATGCAGACTGACATGCATCCAACGACCAACGACCAACGACTATATTGAAGAGGTGAACTCGAGTGTACCGGAGGCTGGGCTTGCGGAGTGACCACCGCAACAGCATGCTGAGAAATATTGTGACATCCCTGCTGAGAGAGGAGCGGATCGAGACCACCGAGGACCGGGCAAAGGAACTGAAGAGAATAGCCGATCATATGATCAGCCTGGGCAAGCAGGGCGACCTGCACGCCAAGAAGCAGGCGTTGTCCTACCTGTTCGACGAGTCCGTGGTCAAGAAGCTGTTCGATGAGATTGCTCCCAAGTACAAGGAGCGCAATGGCGGCTACACGCGCATCCTGAAGACAGGCTTCCGCCGTGGCGACGGCGCCTCCATGGTGCTTGTGGAACTCGTGTAGGGCGAGTACGGTGAAGCGCCGCCTCAAGCTGACCCTGGAGTACGACGGCGCCGGTTTCAGCGGCTTCCAGAGGCAGACCGGCCCGGATTTGCGCACGGTACAGAGGGTGCTGGAGACAGCCCTGAAGCAGTTGACCGGATCGGAGCACGTGATCGTGGGAGCGGGCCGTACCGACGCCGGGGTGCATGCCCTGGGGCAGGTGGCGCATTTTGACACGGAGTCCGGACTTCCAGTGAAGCGCTGGCCGGCAGTTCTCAACGGGCTGTTGCCACCGGACGTGTCTGTCAGGGGCGCCGAAGAGGTGGATGAATCGTTCCACGCCAGGTACTCGGCCAAGTCCAAGGAGTATTGCTACCTGATCCTGAACCGTCCGCAGCGCTCGGCGATCTGGCATCATCACTCCTACCATGTACCGCAGCAGCTCGACTTGGAGCGGATGGCGCAAGGCGCCGGTTGTTTTACAGGCGCTCACGATTTCAAGGCGTTTGCTGCAACCGGCAGCAGTGCCAGGAGCACGGTGCGGCGGGTGTTCGCCAGTTCGGTCTTTGCCGGTGGTGATTGGATCGGCTTCAGGGTAGCGGCCAGCGGTTTTTTATACAAGATGGTGCGGCTGATGGCGGGCACGCTGGTGGAGATCGGACTGGGTAGGGCCGATCCCGGCCGGATCGAAGAACTGCTGGAATCACGGGACGGAGACAAGGGCGGACCAACGCTGCCGCCCCGGGGCCTGTTCCTGGTGCGGATCACATACGAGGATGAACCGGAGGCCCTGTGCGCCTCCGAATTCCCGGCACTAAATGTATTTGGAAGCTCTTTTGTAAGAGTTCCATGATTGATTGAAACTTCCGTGCACGTCTCAATACAGGGAGGTCGTAGGAATGCGCACATTCATGGCCAAACCGCAGGAAAAAGACCGCAAGTGGTATCTGATAGATGCGGACGGCAAGCCATTGGGCCGGCTAGCCAGCGAGGTGGCCGTCATCCTCCGGGGGAAGCACAAGCCGGAGTTCACACCGCACGTCGACGTCGGCGATCACGTGGTGGTGATCAACGCCGAAAAGGTGAGGCTCACCGGCAAGAAGCTGGAAAACAAGCTCTACATCTGGCATTCCCGTTACCCGGGCGGCCTGAAGCAGATGAGCTACGCCGATCTGTTGCGCACCAAGCCGGAGCGGGCGATCGAGAAGGCCGTCTGGGGAATGCTGATGCACAACCGTCTGGGACGTCAGATTTACCGGAAGCTGCGGGTCTACCGGGGGCCTGCTCATCCTCATACTGCACAGCAGCCGGAAGTCTGGACGATGAAGAAATAGCGGAAAGGGGGAAGGTTAATTTGGCACAGGTGATGTATCAGGGTACGGGACGGAGAAAGACTGCCATTGCCCGGGTGCGTATCATCCCCGGCGGGGGGCGGATCAACATCAACGGGCACGAGGCGGAACAATACTTTGCCAAGCCCACACTCCTGGTGATGCTAAGGCAGCCGCTGGAGATCACCGGCACCTCGGGGCGCTTTGACGTGATTGCCCAGGTTGAGGGCGGCGGCATTACCGGGCAGGCCGGAGCCGTCAGGCTCGGACTGGCTCGGGCGCTGCTCAAGGCGGAGCCGGGGTTGCGGCCGTCGCTGAAGAAGGCCGGGTTTTTGACCCGCGACCCGCGGATGAAGGAGAGAAGGAAGTACGGCTTGAAGAAGGCCCGCAAGGCGCCGCAATTCTCCAAGCGCTAAGGCAAGCCAGGGGGTGGTTCCTGACTCACTTGGCTGGATGCGTGACTTGTTTTTTGAGAGCCCGACCGGAGCATATGGGGATAATTTTGCCTTGTCCAGCATAACATTGTGATGTGAGAAGTGAGATGTCATCCAGCCTCACGCCTCGCACATCTCAATGGGACAGGGTGTACGTGTGCGTCAATTTATTTTTTTGCGGGTATTCAGGATCAACCAGCGCTTGATGGTGACCTGTCTGCTGTGTCTGATGTTTAGCAGCGCCTTATACCCTTATGCGGTGGCTGCCAAAGAACGCTTGACTGTACAGGCCATGTCCTGGTCGGTGGCCGGCAAGGTGATCGTGGTCGACCCCGGTCACGGGGGGATCGATTCCGGGGCGGTGAGCAGCACCGGGATCCTGGAAAAGAATATCAATTTGGAGATAGCCAAACGCCTGGCAACCCTGTTCCGACAGGCCGGGGCGACCGTAATTCTCACCCGGGACGGTGATTACGACCTGACCGATCCGGGAAACCAGTCCGGTTTCAGCAACAGGGACGAACTGCAGGCGCGCCTGAATCTGGCGGATAAGAATAACGCCAACCTCTACATCAGCATTCACCTCAACAGCTACCCCTCGCCCGACTGCGAGGGGGCACAGGTCTTCTACCATCCTCGCTCGGTCGAGAGCCATCGCTTGGCCGCCCTGGTTCAGCAGGAACTGATCAACCGCCTGGGCGAGAGCTACCGCTGGGCGAAAGCGGAGGACTTTTTCGTGCTCCGGAATTTGAAGCGTCCCGCCATCGTGGTGGAGGCCGGGTTCCTGTCCCACCCCCGGGAGGGGGTCCTGCTCACGGAGCCCACCTACCAGAATAAGGTTGCCTGGTGCGTCTATGCCGGCGTCGTCCAATTCTTCGCCGGGGAACCTGCTCCCAAGAGCCGTTATTGATCGGGATATGTGAAGTGTGAGGTTGGGGGCGAGATCCTGTCGGCCAATACCATCGCGCCTGGAGGACATCCGCTACTTCCACGCCATGTCCTCCGTGCCGGGCGCCGCGCCCGCAAGCAGGCGCCTAGACGAGGCTCTGTTTGTATGCGGTGAAAGCCTCCATCCACTGCTGGTTTTCCTCCATGAACTGCACCAGCAGCATGATCTGCTTCACGGTCTCCGTGCTCAGGTTGTGCTCGATCTTCTCGGTTTCCTCCAGGACACTTCTGGTGGCCCCGATAAACCTCAGGAAACGCTCGATGGTCTCGTGCCTCTTGACCAGGTATTCCCCCAGTTCCCGCCCCTGCCCGGTCAGTTCGATCACGCCGTACTTTTCATAGTTCAGGAAGGAGGCCTCCGCCAGCTTCTGCACCATCTTGCTGGCGGATGGCGGCTGCACGTGCAGGGCGCCGGCCAGGTCACCGATCCTGGTGAAGCCCCGGTCCTTAGAGAGCCGGTAGATCATTTCCAGGTAGTCTTCCATAGTGGGAGTGACCGACTTATCCTCCTGGCGCAGCCTCTCATAGCCGCGGATCGTGTAAAAGTCCTTTTCCTTGTCGTTCAACTCTGTCACCCCGTTCACTCTGACAGCTCCGGTGATTCAACCCATAATATCTTTTTATGCTCCGGTCTGGAATCTAAACACCATTGGTTCGACCGGACAACCTGCATCATTGACCGTTCGGTTCAACGAGGTCGCCGCGGGCTCCGGTTCTTCATATTCTATAAATGGCAAGATTATGTATGGCAGGGAGAGGACGAGCCGTGGCTTTCAAGAGGGATGAGATGACGGTCAAGATCGCCGATGTGCTGATGAAGGTTAGACGCTGCAGTAATATGCCGGTGCCGAGCGAGGTTACGGTGGTGATCCCTCATGTCGAGATCAGGCGGCAGTTCGATAAGTATGGAAGGATGACCGGGGAGGAACTGATCCTGGACAGCATCACCATTGTCGACTCCCCGAGCCACCAACCCCTGGGCAGCGGCCCGCAACCGCCGTCCTTGCCGAGAGCGACCTGGCGCTACCTTCCGGCTCCGAGAGGCTGACCCGCTTCAGGCCGTTGTTGATAATATGAATGTGGTGGGATAGAATGGAAGCACATACAGGGACATGTGCATAAATTGAAGCCTACCCCTTACAATATTAAGGAAAAGGCGCCGAAAAATAATCAAACCGGATGCAATCCGGCGATCAGAGAGGTGGCGTGCCAGATGTTCGTTGGCGCCGGTTTATCGCCCCATCCACCGATTATCATTCCGGAGGTGGGGGGAGAGGAACTCCAGGCAGCGGACCGCACTGTGACAGGCATGAAAGCCTGGGCAAAGGATATCGCGTCCGTCAACCCTGAAACCCTGGTCTTCATCAGTCCGCATGCCCCCTTCCTGCAGGGGGCCCTGGGCTGGCTGGCCGGACGGGATCTGGCGGGCAGCTTCGCCGCCTTCGGGGCGCCCGAGGTGGCCTTCAGGGTCAAAAGCGACCGGGACCTGGCGGCGTCCATTGCCGCAGAAGCGGCCGGGGAAGGCGTGCAGGTGGTGGAATTGAATACCCGCAGCCTGGACCACGGGGTGATGGTGCCGCTCTACTACCTGCGGGAGGCGGGGATCTCCGCCGACCCGGTGGTATTCGGGATCAGCCTGTTGCCACCGGAGCGGCATTTCCGGTTTGGACAGGCCCTGGCCCGGGCGATTGCCCGATCGCCAAGGCGGATCTGCCTGATCGCCAGCGGCGACATGTCGCACCGGCTACAGCCGGGAGCACCGGCGGGCTACGATCCCCAGGGCCAGGTGTTCGACCGGTTGATCCTGGAATCCCTGACTGACATGGACACAGAGCGCATCATGGGCATCCCGGAGGTGTTGGCCGACCGGGCCGGGGAGTGCGGACTGCGGCCGATCATCATGCTGCTGGGGGCGCTCAGCGACTTTAATGTAGAGAGCAAGATCTATTCTTACGAGGGGCCTTTCGGGGTCGGCTACCTGGTGGCCGGGTTCAAACTAAAGGGAAGAAAGACATGTCCGGCAGCCCCGGCGACAGCAAGGGCGCTGCAGAAGGGGGAGTGACAGGGATGCCTGAACAGTCTGCTGATCGTCCTGAAAGGCAGCCTTCCGTATACGTGCAACTGGCACGGGCCAGCCTGGAGCACTACCTTCGGAACGAGAGGCTGCTGCCTGTTCCTGACCCGGTACCATCCGGTATGGAGGGCCGGGCCGGGGCTTTCGTCTCTTTGAAGAAGCACGGCCAACTGCGGGGCTGTATTGGCACTATCGAGCCGGTGCGGCGCAACCTGGCCGAGGAGATCATCTATAACGCCGTCAGCGCCGGTGTGGAGGACCCCCGCTTCTGGGCGGTACAGCCGGAGGAACTGCCGGAGTTGACCATCTCGGTGGATGTGCTGTCCCCGCCGGAGCCGATTGATTCTGAGGATGAGCTGGACCCGAAGCGCTATGGGGTGATCGTCAGGGGACGCGGCCGGGTGGGGCTGCTGCTGCCCAACCTGGAGGGGATCGACACTGTGGCCGGGCAGGTTGGGATCGCCCGCCAGAAAGCCGGTCTGCGGCCGGATGAACCGGCGCAGCTCGCAAGATTTGAGGTTATCCGGTACGAATAGGGGGTAGGGGATGTGAGATGATGCAGGAAGCGCGGTTTTACGAGAAGCAGGAGGACAACAAGGTCTGGTGCCGTCTCTGCCCGCAGAACTGCCACATCCAGCCGGGGCACGCCGGCTTCTGCCGCGCCCGGAAGAACGAGGGCGGCACTCTGTACAGCCTGAACTACGGCCGGATCTCCTCTTTCGGGATCGACCCGATCGAGAAGAAGCCGTTGTACCACTTCTATCCCGGGTCGAACATCCTGTCGGTGGGCACCTTCGGCTGCAACTTCCACTGCGGCTTCTGCCAGAACTGGCAGATCGCCCACGGCGACCCCTCCACCCGGGAGATGGCGCCGCAGGAATTGGTGGCCAGCGCCATGCTGGCCGCCGAGCAAGCTGACAGCGTCGGGATCGCCTTCACCTACTCGGAGCCCCTGATCTGGTACGAGTACGTCTACGACACTGCCAGGCTGTCCCACGAGAAGGGGTTGAAGAACGTCCTGGTAACCAACGGCTCCGTCCACGAGGAGCCGCTGTTGGAGTTGCTCCCTCTCATCGATGCCATGAACATCGACGTCAAGGGCTTCACGGAGGACTACTACCGGGAGACCTGCCACGGTAGGCTGGAGCCGGTCAAGCGCACCGTGGAGCTTGTCCACAGCCGCTGCCACCTGGAGGTCACCACCCTGCTGGTACCCACCCTAAACGACAGCGACGAAGAGATCACCGCCCTGGTGGATTGGTTGGCCGGCCTGAATCCGGAGATCCCCATCCATTTCTCCCGCTACTTCCCCCAGTACCAGATGGACCTGCCTCCGACGCCCCTGGAGACCCTGCGCCGCGCCCGGGAGATCGCCTGCCGCAAGCTGAAGTACGTTTACATCGGCAATGCCCCCGAACTGGACGACGATAACACCTACTGCCCGGTCTGCCGCAACCTGCTTGTCTGGCGCAGCGGCTACCAGACCCGTGTCCGCGGCCTGGAGAACGGTTGCTGCACCAGGTGCGGCGCCCGCATTCCTGTCGTCGGTCAATGATCTCATTCTATTTGAAACAGGATTTTACACTAACCTCTCGCTTCAGCGGAACGGCTGATGGATGCCCGGATCAAGTTGGCGATCGAGTCTATCGGTAATTGGGCGCCTGCGACCGGAAGTACAATTCCACGCGCTCACTGCTAGAATAAAATGGGTCTGATACGTAACCCTGGCGGGAGCATGATATAGGAGGTCGAGCATGGGCTTGGTTATGGTGCATGGCGGCGCTGATACGAAGTGCAGCGCCGAATGCCTGGCGGCCTTGCGGCAAGCTGCCCTGGCCGGTTGGCAGGCCCTGACCCGGGGGACGGTGGACGCCGTGGAGCAGGCGGTGATCTCCATCGAGGACGACCCGCTGTTCAACGCTGGCTGCGGCTCGGTGCTGAACCTGGAGGGCGAGGTGGAAATGGACGCCTCGATCATGGACGGCGCCAGCGCAGGATGTGGTGCCGTGGCCGCAATAAAGAGCGTCCGGCACCCTGTCTCCGTGGCCCGGCAGGTGATGGAGCAGACGCCCCACGTGATGCTGGCGGGAGCCGGGGCGGTACGGTTTGCCCGGGCGATTGGCTGGCCGGAATTCGATCCGGTCACCGAGCAGCGACGGTCGGCCTGGAGGCGGGCGGTCATCGGTCGCCAGGGCAGCAGCAGGGATCGGAGCGATTCCCACAGTTGCGGCGGGGATACGGTCGGCTGCGTCGCCGTCCTGGGCAGCCAGGCAGCGGCTGCCTCCAGCACCGGCGGTATCTTTTTGAAGCTCCCCGGACGGGTCGGGGACACCTCGGTGATCGGCGCGGGTGTCCTGGCAACGACTGTTGGCGCTGCCGTCTGCACCGGGGACGGCGAGGCGATCATCGAAATCCGGGGAGCCGGCGCGGCCCTCGATCTCCTTGAGCGGGGCGCTTCCGCCGCCGAGGCGGCGCAGGAAGTGATCATCAGGCTGAACCGGAGGCGGGCGGCGGGAGGCATCCTGGTGGTGGATACGGCCGGCAACGCCGCCGCTGCCCATAATGGGCGCTGCTTCCCGATCGTGCTGGTCATCGACGGCCGGGTGGTCGA
>JBEKFU010000039.1:0-20274 GCA_050013155.1 Thermacetogeniaceae bacterium
ATCTATCGTAAAGAGACGATGAACTCGGGCTACTGTCGGCTTAAGCAATCCCGCCTCTTGCCACATTGAAATCACCCATGAAGCTCTATGCTATCCGCCATCTTTCTCAGAAGCTCTCTTAACTCTGAAGGTTTGAGCCCTTTGACGTCCTGAATTATCTGATCAACCTTTGCTGACATAGATATCACCTCGGGATTATTTTATCACAAATCCACTGTTATTTTCCCTATATGCTTTGAACGGATCATGAGGCTGGAGACTGTGTAATACTACTTCCGGAGAGGGTGCAGAACACGTTCGATGTGCTATTTATATGCGATTCCGTTGGTCATGTCTGTAATATGCGCTTATACAGACCTTCGATGGAACCTCATCTACGATAAGGTTACTCTGCGTGGATAGAAGGCCCTCTGATACTCGTGGCGGCGTTTGCTGTGTTATGGGGCAATGACGTTTCCCGGAAAGGACATAGCGTGCAACCTGAGCAGTGAGGTGGCGCCGGATGGGGCCGAACAGCACATCGAGTCCCGTGGAATTACCGGGCGTCTGTTTAACGAGTACACCTGGGGCGGCTACCAGATTTACAAGGAAATCCCGGTGTTTATCGATGGCAGGGACGACGCGTACCTGGCCAGGCTACAACCCGCCAAAGTCGAAGAACGGCATAAGAAAAGTGCCCCTCGACCAGGGCACAATGAAGATACTATCGAAGCATAGGATTCAACAAGGCCGGGAAAAACTTCTGCATGGTGGAGACTACAACCCCGAGGATCTGGTGTTCTGTAACAGTATTGGTGGGAGACCTCGTTACCGAAAAATTCGAGACTCCTATAAAAGTATGGTTAAAGCAACAGGACTTCCCTACATTCCCCCTCATAGTCTACGTCATACTCATGCTACATTGCTACTCAAGGATGGGCATTCCGTGAAAGCGGTAGCTGAGCGTCTAGGGGATGATCCTGCCACTATAGAGAAAACCTATGCCCATGTCTTGCCAAGTATGCGGGAAGCAATAGTGAAGTCCATCGAGTGCATGTTTGAAGAAAGACCCTGAAAAGTGGGAACGTAAGTACGTTGTTACCTATTTGTTACCTATAATTTTGGAGTCCCTTGTGCAACAAGGATTCTAGCGTCCAGGAAAACTTATAAAATATATTGGCCCCGCTGCCGCTCTATGCACCTCTTTTGTCCGGTTTCTCAGAACCCCCAGCGCCGGCAGCCCTGCTGAAATCGTACACATATCTGTACAGAATGTGCATATCATGCTATGATGGGGGTGAAAGGGGAATGACCATGCTGTCCGAATTGAAATTTACCGATGCCCGTAAAGAGTTGACGGATCTATATAATGAAGTCTTCAACAACTACCGGCCGGTGATCATCAGGCGCAGGCAAGCAGAAGAGGTGCTAGTGCTGCGCCTGGATCTGCAGAAAGCGTTACTGTCTTCTTATGCCTTGAAGCCGGAGGTGATTCGGGAAGAGGACGGGTCGGTGACGTTGGCGCTGGATCAGCTCGAGCTTTACGTTAACGGGGATTCAACCGATCAGGCGGTGCAGGACATGGTCAACGATTTGAAATTCTATGCTCAGGACTATATGGAACGCTCGCAGTTGTTTCTGAATGCTCCCAACCGGCGTCCCCATTTTCCCTACATCTTACGTGTGCTTATGTGTGAGAGCGATGAAGAAATCAGGGGCTTGCTGGAGATATAATGCCACCGAAATTCAAAGACTTAAAGAGATACTGTGAAAAAAACGGATGGGTGCTGGTGCGTGATACCAACCACTGGTATTACGAAAAGGCGCTGGCCAACGGGGATGTGCTCAGCACCAAGGTCAGCCATGCCGTTCACCGGGAAATACCGGGGGAGTTGTGGCAACGGATTTTGAGAAAGCAACTCCACACTACCGAGCAGGAATTCTGGAAGATGCTGTAAGGCGATAAAAATCGCCTGGGGCTGCTAAATAATTTCATATCCTGCTAAAATATTCAGATTGGCTATTGCATAACGGCCTGTCTTCAGGTTATAATACTATATGTGTTGTGGTTCACGGCCATTCGTTGCACAGCGGCCAGGCGAAGGATCAAGTAATGGTCAGCCAAATGAGAGCAAACCAGGCGGCGCCAACCAGCGCTTTTTTATTTTGCCTGTCCCGACCGGTCTTACATGCAGGAAGCTGTTGCTGCAACACTCCAAATGTCAACACAAACTTTACATAATTTTTACCCCGGTTCAACACCCGGGGCGCCTGCAGGGGGTAGAATAGGAGCCGGAAAAAGGCAAAAGGACGGCCATATTCCGGATCAAATACGACAGAGACGCCGGAGGCCTGTGAGAGGGTCAAGAGGCGCACTGTAAGCAAGAGGTGAACAGCATGGAACGCGAATACCAACTGGATAAGATTCGCAACATCGGCATCATGGCGCACATCGACGCCGGCAAGACCACGACCACCGAGC
This sequence comes from Thermacetogeniaceae bacterium, assembly GCA_050013155.1. Classification (GTDB taxonomy): domain Bacteria; phylum Bacillota; class DSM-12270; order Thermacetogeniales; family Thermacetogeniaceae; genus Palsa-1188. The sequence continues at coordinate 2,462 of JBEKFU010000039.1, forward strand.
GCATCCTGTATTACACCGGGCTGACGCACCGGATGGGCGAGGTGGACGACGGGGCGGCCACCATGGACTGGCGGGTGCAGGAGCAGGAGCGGGGGATCACCATCACCTCCGCCGCTACCAGTTGTATCTGGCGGGACTGCCAGATCAACCTGATCGACACCCCGGGCCACGTGGACTTCACCGTAGAGGTGGAGCGTTGCCTGCGGGTGCTGGACGGCGCTATCGCCGTCTTTGATGCGGTGGCGGGCGTGGAGCCCCAGTCGGAGACGGTCTGGCGGCATGCCGACAACCACGGCATCCCGCGCATCGCCTACCTGAACAAGATGGACCGCACCGGAGCAGATTTCTACCGGTCGCTGGCGATGATCTGCGACCGTCTCCAGGTAAAGGCAATTCCGGTCCAGATCCCCATCGGGAGCGAGGATGGCTTCCGGGGCATGATCGATCTGGTCCGGGACAAGGCCATCTACTACAAGGATAACTTGGGCGAGATCATCGAGGAATCGGAGACGCCGGAGGAACTGCGGGAGCAGAAGCGGCTCTACCGGGAGCACCTGCTGGAGGTCCTGTCCGAGGTCGACGATCGCCTGATGGAGAAGTACCTGGGCGGCGACCCGATCACCGAGGAGGAGATCAGGGCCGCCATCCGCAAGGGTACCGTGACCCGGCAGATCGTGCCGGTGCTGTGCGGCTCATCCAAGCGCAACAAGGGCGTGCAACCGCTGCTGGACGCAGTGGTGGACTACCTGCCCTCGCCGCTGGATATGCCCGCGATCACGGCGACCAACCCGGACACCGGGGAGATCATGATCTCCACCGCGGACGACGGGGCGCCGCTGCTGGCCCTGGTGTTCAAGATCCAGACCGACCCGTACGGGAAACTGTCCTTTATCAGGATCTACTCCGGCTCCCTGGAAGCCGGCAAGACCGTCTACAACGCCACCAAGATGCGCCGGGAGCGCATAGGGCGGCTGGTAAAGATGCACGCCAACTGCCGCAAGGACATCTCTGCGGCCTATGCCGGCGAGATCCCGGCCATCATCGGGCTCAAGGAATCGGTGACCGGAGACACCCTCTGCAACGAGGAGCATCCGCTGCTGCTGGAGCGGATGGAGTTCTCGGAGCCGGTGATCTCCAGCGCCATCGAACCCAAGACCAAGGATGACCAGGACCGGCTGGACATCGCCCTGCACCGGCTGGCGGAGGAGGACCCGACCTTCCGCACATACGTGGATGCGGAAACCGGGCAGACCCTGATCTCCGGCATGGGTGAACTGCATCTGGAGATCATCATCGACCGGCTGCAGCGTGAGTTCAACGTCAACGCCGTGGTCGGCCAGCCCCAGGTTGCCTACAAGGAAACCATCACCCGCCCGGCCCGGGCCGAGGGCAAGTTCGTCAAGCAGAGCGGCGGCCACGGTCAGTACGGCCACGTGGTGCTGGAGTTGGAGCCCCTGGCAACCGGCGAGGGCTACAAGTTCGTCGACAAGACCACCGGCGGGGTGATTCCCAAGGAATATATGCCGGCCATCGACGCCGGCATCCAGGAGGCCATGCAGAAGGGACTGGTGAGCGGCAGCCCGATGATGGACATCCAGGCCACCGTCACCAACGGATCCTACCACGACGTGGACTCCTCGGAGATTGCCTTCAAGGTGGCCGCATCCATGGCCTTTCACAACGCCGCCTCCAGGGCCCATCCGGTGATCCTGGAGCCGGTGATGAAGATCGAGGTGGTCATGCCCCAGGAGTACATGGGAGACGTGATCGGCGACTTCAACAAGAGGCGCGGCAGGATCGAGAAGACCGAACAGCAGAACGGCCTGCAGATCATCCGCGGCCTGGCGCCGCTGGAGTCGATGTTCGGCTACGCCACCACCCTGCGCTCCATCACCCAGGGCCGCGGCAACTACACCATGCAGTTCTCCCACTATGACCAGGCGCCGGCCCACATCGTGGAGGAACTGACCAGGCAGGGCAGCAAGATCGCCTGAAGGCAAAACAGGCTTGATTTTAGGCAGTGAACAGGCTAAACTAGGATAAGGGTTCCCACCCAGGGAACCCTCTTGATTGTGAAGGAGATGTATTGGAATGGAAAGTATTGCCCTGCGCGCTGAAGTGAGACCGCGCGGCTCCAAGGGAAGCGTCAAGGCCCTGCGCCGCCGGGGGATGCTGCCGGCGGTGGTCTACGGCAAGGATGCCGGCAACATCCTGATCGCGATGCCGGAGAAGGATCTGCACAACATCCTGGCTGCGCACAGCACCGGCAGCACGCTGATCAGCCTGGAGGTGGAAGACCGCTCCTACCCGGTGATGCTCAGGGAGGTCCAGCGCAACCCGCTGCGGCGGACCATCCTGCACGCCGATTTCCTCCAGGTATCGCTGACCGAGGTGATTGAAACGGAGATTCCGCTGCACCTGGTGGGCGAGGCGCCCGGCGTCAAGGATGGCGGCATCCTCCAGCACATGCTGCGGGAGGTCACCGTTTCCTGCCTGCCGACCCAGATGCCCGATATGATCACCGCCGATATCAGCGGCCTGAAAATTGGCGACCAGTTGACCGTGGGTGAGTTGACGGTTCCGCCCGATCTGAAGATCATTACCGAGACGGACAGCGTCATCGTCCTGGTGGTGCCGCCGGCGATAGAGGAGAAACCGGCTGAGGAAGTGGAAGCGGCCGCTGCGCCCGCCGAGGGAGAGGCCTAGATGTTGAAGCGGCTGCGCGGCCTGTTCACCCGTGGCGCTCAGCAGCCAATCGAGAAGATGATCTGCGGCCTGGGGAACCCCGGGCCGAGCTATGCCAATACCCGCCACAACGCCGGTTTCCGGGTGGTGGCCGGGATCGCTTCCACCAGGGGCATCAAGGATGCGGCCTGGACCACGAACAGGGGCCTGGCGCGCTTCTGCGCTGCGGAGATCGAAGGTGTTGCGGTGGCGCTGGTACAGCCGCTGACCTTCATGAACCTGAGCGGTCAGGCGGTGCGGCCGCTGCTGCGCCGCTTCAACCTGGCCGCGGCCGATCTGTTGGTGGTCCACGACGACATCGACCTGCCCTTCGGCGCCATCCGGCTGCGGGCAGCAGGCAGCGCCGGCGGCCACAGAGGCGTGCAGTCGATCATCGACGACTTGGGGACCCAGGAGTTCGCCCGGCTCCGGATCGGCATCGGGCGCCCGCCGGAGGGCGAGGACGCGGTTGCCTACGTGCTTGGCCTGATCCCCTGGGATCTGCGCCAGCAGTGGGACGGGGCGCTCGAACAGGGCGTTGCCGCGGCCCAGGGCTGGGCATCGCTCGGACTGGAGACGGCCATGAACCGCTTCAATACCAACCGGCGCTGAAATGCGCGCCGCAACCCTCCCGCCGGGGCAGCCCACGGCGAAGGCGTCTCCATGATGAAGCGCCGGGTACTCCTGATGGCGCCTCGCTCACCACTTACGCAATTTCCCCAAACTGCCCCACAATTTCCCTTTTTACATGATAATTCGCCCTCTTGAGCCCATTTCGTGCATGAAGCCCCCTGCTTCTGGTTACACTATTTACAGCATCTGCCCAGTTTTTTCCTCGCGCCGCCTGCGGGCGCGGTATCGGCGTGGGAAATTCCGGGCGCAGCAGCTTCAACAGACAACCCCGCGCGTGCATGCGGGGCGCGGGGTGGGCCTCGTTACCCAGCACTTTCAGTGCTGGGTAACAATCAAGGAAAGGGGGTGAAACATGATGGATGAAGACAACCGCGACAACCGCGACCGGGGCGCCATCAACTCCATGAACCGCCTGATGAGCGAAGGTTGGCTGGCCCACATCGTCAGGTTCGTGGTGGCAGCGATCGTGATCATGGTGGTGAGCTATATCACACCGGGCTTTTCCAGGCTGGGCTTCGGATATGCCCTGCTGGCAGCCGTCCTGATCACGGTGATCGGCTACGCCCTGGAGGCGCTGTTCGGCAAGAACATCTCGCCCTATGCTCATGGCGCCGTAGGGTTCATCGTCTCTGCGATCATCTTCTACGTGATCCAGTTCCTGGTCCCTGGCATGACCGTTACGATACTGGGCGCCCTGATCGCAGCGCTGATCGTAGGTATTATCGATATGTTCGTGCCTACAGGAATCCGTTGAAGCCCGGCTGAAAGCAATGTTCCGGGCAGCACCGAAACCGCTCTCTTATGAGGGCGGTTTTATGTTTTGCCGGCATAATTCCGCAATGCAACAGTAAGCCGGTTATCGACCGAAAAAGGTTGAAGATCGATTGATTATGCGATATGTTTACTTACGTGAGGTGAGAATTTCTTTAAAGCTGTATAATGAAATTTTAGAGGATGTAAATGAACTATAGGGATGTTGATTATAAGCATTTTTGAGGCTTCCGGGAGGCCGGGAGTCTTTGTATTTATTTCTAAGGGAGGGAAGCAAACATGACACGTGAGGAAGCACTGAAGTTGGTGCAGGAGAAGGCGCCTTCACCGGAACTGATGAAGCACATGCAGGCCGTGGCGGCGATCATGGAGGGTCTGGCCGGGCGTTTGGGTGAGGACACGGACAGGTGGTACCTGACCGGGTTGCTCCACGATATCGATTACGAGGAGACCAAGGACGACCCCGACCGCCACAGCATCCTGGGGGCGGAGATGCTGGCAGACCTCGGCCTCGACCGGGAGATCGTCTATGCGGTCAAGGCCCACGGGAGGCACGAGGATACGATTCCCCGCCTCTCCGTCATGGACAAGGCCCTGTGCGCCGCCGACGGCCTGTCCGGACTGATCACCGCCGCCGCCTACGTCATGCCGTCCCGCACCCTGGCGGAGGTGCAGGTGAAGACCTTGAAGAAGAAGTTCAAGGACAAGGCCTTCGCCCGGGGCGCCGACCGGGAGGAGATCCGGACCTGTGAGGAGATCGGCCTCTCCCTGGAGGAGTTCTTCGAGGTGGCCCTGCAGGCGATGCAACGACAGGCCGAGGGGTTGGGCCTCGCCTGATCGGCGGCTTCCTTCGTGGAAAATATTGCTAGGTGCAGGAGTATTGGCGAATATGTAGAATTAGTCGAACTAGAAGCAAGAGGAGCGGGCAACCTGCCCGCTAACCAGCCAATAAATCCATTTACGGGGGTAAACAGGAATTATGCCCAAAAATAAACCAAGGCACAAAAAAGCGGGCGCCAGGCCCGCAGCCGGCGGCGCCAGGTCCAGTGGACCTGGCGCGGCAGCCGAGAAGGACAAGAAGCAGCCGAAGGGCGCCGCCAAGGGCAAGGTAGTGGCACTGGACAAGGCGGCCCGCTCCGGGCGCGCCGGGGTACCCGCTTCAGCGGGTCGGGCATCCGCCGCAGCGGCGGCCACATCCAAACCGGCTCCCGCCAGGCGGCTGTGCTTTGTGCCGCCGGCTGCCGCCGAAGGTCTGTCCAGACTGGGCAGCAGGGCGAGCCAGTCCTGGAAGGGGCTCCTGGTCCGACTGCGCCCGGGCAGCGACCGCAAGACCCGGGACGAGAACGCCCCGGCCGGTCAGAGCACAGGCGCCGGGAAGGCCATCATCACCCGGCAGGCTGCAGCCAGGCCGGCCGTTGGCAAGGGCGCGGCCCGGCAACCGTCCAGGCATGCCAAGCCCGGCGGCGGCAGGTTCGGACAGGCCCTGGCCGGCGCCAGGGAGGCCCTGGCGCAGGACGTCAGGGGGCTCGTGCAGTCGCCGTGGCTGCAGAACCTGTACCGGCAGGCGCTCACCTTTGACGGCTTGATGGCGCTGCTGCTGGCGATCATGCTGTTCTACCCCCCCTTCTTCCGCGGCCTGTTCTTCGAAAACGATCTGCTGCCGACCCACGTGCTGACGGCGGCGGTCTTTGCCCTGTTCGCCTTCTACAAACTGGGGCGCCGCGAGCTGGTCTTCTTTGAGAGGCCGCTCGACTACGCCGTGTTCATCCTGCTGGGCCTCTACGTCACCAGCAGTATCAACGCCTGGAGCGCCAGGGACGCCATCGAGGCCGCGCTGAAGATGGCCAACTACGCCGCCATTTACTGGCTGCTGGCATACAGCGTGCGCTCCCTGTCCGCGGTGCGCGGCTACCTGGGGGTGCTGCTGGCGAGCGGCGTCGGGGTCTCCCTGCTGGGGCTGGGCTCCGCCATCGGCACCTTCCCCTACAAAGATGCTTTTGTAAACGGTAGAATTTACGCCAGCCTCCAGTACCCGAACAGCACGGCAGCCTTTCTGATGACGATCAACCTGTTCGGGCTCTACCTGTGGGACGAGTCCCGCAGCAAGGTACTGGGCGTCCTGCTGACGGTTGCCAACTTCCTGATCTTTCTTACCATCCTGGGCACCGAATCGAGGGGCGTTCTGCTGATCTATCCGGTCATCCTGGTGATCATGATGCTCGGCCTGTCCGGACGGCAGCGCTGGAACGTCCTGGGCCGTTTTGGCGTACAACTGGTCGCCTCCGTGGCGGTCATTGGTGAGGTGTTGGCGCACACGGGCGGCAAGACGCAGCTTCAGGGCTGGCTCTGGGTGCTGGCGGGAGCGGTGTTCGCCTCCCTGATCTACCTGGTCTGGCAGTATATCGCAGCAAGCCGGCAGCGCGCCAAGGTTTCCTCCAGGCGCCGCCTGCAGCCGTGGGTCGTCCCGACAGCGGCGGCGCTGATAGTGGTGGTTGTGGCAGCGGCCGGATTCGGCCTCTGGCACGAGCGCAGGGCGGTGGAGGCAATCGCCGCCAAGGCGGATCCCCAGTCCCTGATCGCCCGCCTGAAAACGATCTCCTGGAGCGACATCAACCTCCAGGAACGGCTGGTCATGAGCCGCGACGCCATGAAGATCATGGTCTCCAGCCCGGCGAACGCCCTGCTCGGGGCCGGGGGCGGCGGCTGGAACGCCACCTATCATATGCTCCAGCCCTACCCCTACTTCTCCACCGAGACGCATGACGATTTCATGCAGACAGGGGTAGAGACCGGCTTCCCCGGCCTGCTGGACTTCCTGCTGATCTGGGGCTTCTTCATCGCCGCCGCCTGGCGCCTGTACCGCTATGCCCGGCCGGGCGGTCTGAAAGCACCGCCAGCAGTGCCCGCCACTACCTGGGTGATCCTCTGCAGCGCCCTGGCCCTGGGCGTCGCTTCGGCGATAGACTTCAACCTCTCGCTTGGCGCTGTGGCCATACTGCTCTGGGGTCTGTTCGGGCTGGTGCGGGGATTGGATCGACTCTATGGACCGGAGGTGGCCGCCAGGGCTGCCGCTGCGGAGGCGGCGGCTGCCCTGGACAGGCGGAGCAGGAGCCGCAATAAGAGGAACGAACATGCCGCCTGGAGGGTGCCCTCTGCGGTTAAAGGCATCATCGTCGGCGTCCTATCCATAGTGGTCTTCTTCGGGGCGCTCGATCTGATTCTCGGCATCCAGTACGCCGAGGCGGGTGACACTGCCGCCAAGGCCAACAACGTTCAGAGCGCCATCAGCAACTACGAGCAGGCGATCCAGCACGACTACTGGAACACCGACTTCCGCTCCACGCTGACTCAATGTTATATCTACATGGTGCAGCAAGACGAGCAGTCCCTGAGCAAGAACCCCCAGGACCAGACTGCCCAGAACGATGAGAGCACGCAACTGGACAAGGCCCAGGGTGTGATGATCGTCGCCGTCAAGTTGAACCGGGGTGACTCCAGCCTATGCATGCTGTATGCCCAGGTGCTGTTCCGCGGCGGAGCCGTGGACGAGGGGCTGCGCCAGCTCGAGGAGGCCAACACCCTGCTGCCGTTGGACAAGAGCACCTACGAGGGTCTGGCCACCGGCTACTTCGCTGCCGGGCGCTTCTACCTGGAACAGGCCAACCGGCAGGGCGTCTCGGCGCAGGATGTGAAGCAGTTGAAGCAGCAGGGGCAGAGCGATCTGGAACAGGCGCTGGCGGTGCCCAAACGCATCCAGGACCGTATGGCCGCCGTTTCGAAAGATGTCCTTCAGATGTGGACCAGCAGGGGAGATCCGCTCCTCGAAGTGACGCCGACGGTCAACCAGAATGCCGGCATGGCGGACGTGCTGCTCGGGCGGTACCAGGATGCGGACGGCTACCTGCAGGCCTCGCTGAGCGACAACAGCCTCAAGGCCACCTCGCAGCTCTGGGAAGGGATATCGCTGCAGCAGCAGGGCCAGGCCAGCGCTGGCCAGCAACTGATCGACCAGGCGACCAGGAGCGAACTGAGCCTGGCCTCGGAGTTGCCGCAGATCAAGGCGCTGCTGCCAAAATAAGATTTTGAGCGGATTGCGAAGAGGAGAATGTTGGATGAAGGGATTGATCCTGAGCGGAGGCAAGGGGACGCGCCTCCGCCCGTTGACCTACAGCATCCCCAAGCAACTGGTGCCGGTGGCCAACAAGCCGATCCTGCACTTCGTGGTGGAGGACCTGGCGAAGGCCGGGATCAGGGAGATCGGGGTGATCTACTCCCCGGAGACCGGCGACGAGGTCAAGCGGAGCCTGGGCAGCGGCGAGCGCTGGGGCGTGAGCTTCACCTACATCTACCAGCCGGAGCCGCTCGGCCTCGCCCACGCCGTGAAGACCGCCCGGGATTTCCTGGGGGACAGCTCCTTCGTCATGTACCTGGGCGACAACCTGATCAACTCCGGCATCCGGGAATTCGTGAACGAGTTCGCCAATTCCGGGGCGGATGCGATCATCCTCTTGAAAGAGGTGGCTGATCCCACACGCTTCGGGGTGGCGGTGGTGGACGGGGACGGGCGGGTGCAACAGTTGGTGGAGAAGCCCAAGCAGCCGCCGTCCAACCTGGCCCTGGTGGGTATCTACCTGTTCTCGCCCCTGGTCCACGAGGCCATCGACAGGATCAAACCGTCCTGGCGCGGCGAACTGGAGATCACCGACGCCATCCAGGAACTGGTGAACTCCGGGCACAGAGTGGATGCTCACGTGCTGCAGGGCTGGTGGCTGGACACCGGGAAGAAGGATGACATGCTGGAGGCCAACCGGGTGGTGCTGGACGACCTGATCGCCAGGGAGATCCGGGGCAGTGTCGATGACATTTCACAGATTACCGGGCGGGTCATCGTCGGCGAGGGAGCGGAGATCACCGGCAGCCAGGTACGGGGGCCGGCGGTGATCGGCGCCCACACCGTGGTGCGCAACTCCTTCATCGGCTCCTATACCAGCATCGGGGACGGCTGCCTGGTGGAGAACTCCTGCATCGAGTTCTCGGTGATCATGGAGGGCAGCCAGATCCGGGACGTGGCCAAGCTGGACGAATCGTTGATCGGCAGGAACAGCAAGGTGTTCAAGGACGGACGGGTCAAGGACGCCCTGCGGTTGTGTATCGGCGACGATGCCGAGGTGAGGATATAAAAGAAGTGATGAGTGATGAGTGATGAGTGATGGGTGATGAGTGATGGGTGATGAGTGATGGGTGATGAGTGATGGGTGATGAGTGATGGGTGATGGGTGATGAGTATAAGGACGTAAAAGATTAAGTGGCGTGGTCTTCTGCCACGTGGTTATGATACGAGGTGCGTTATGATAACAAGTTTTGAGCGAGGCTCTGTTGAAGATGTGATGGTCCGGAGTCTGGCCAAGTACGTTGACGACCGGGGCTGGCTGTGCGAGCTGTTCCGGCAGGACGAACTGCCGGAAAACATCTGGCCGGTGATGAGCTACGTCTCGCTGACCCTGCCCGGGGTGGCCCGCGGCCCCCACGAGCACGTTGCCCAGTGGGACTATTTCTGCTTCTTTGGACCCGGCAATTTCAAGATCTACCTCTGGGACCGCCGGCAGGACTCGCCCAGTTGCGGCAAGAGAATGGTCATCTTCGCCGGCGCCGATGCCCCGAAAGCCATCGCCGTCCCCCCGGGGGTGGTGCATGCCTACCGCAACATCAGCCTGGAGCCGGGGTTGGTCTTCAACGCCGCCAACCAGCTATACGCCGGTAATGGCCGGCAGGAACCGGTGGACGAGATCCGCTGGGAAGGCGTGAATGATTCGTCATTCAAGCTGGATTAATAATTCACTCCCAACCCGGATGATGCAGGATGGGTAATACTTGACAGTACTACCGTTAGGTAGTATCATTTAGGCTGGAGGTGATATCCATGAAAACAGAAAAGGTGTCCTTAACTTTACCGGAAGATCTTCTGCAGCAGATCAAATCAATGACCGACAATGTCAGTGCATTTGTTACGGAAGGAATACGTCAATATGTAGCCAGAGAACGTTTGCATAGGGCTCTCGAACTTAGCGTCGGCGCTTGGAACGATGAGAACCATCCAAATCTGAAAACCCTTGAAGATGTGGAAAAGTACGTTGATAGTATCCGCTCATCCTGGAGGCAATCATGAGCGATAGCAATTACTTACTTCTGGATACCAGCGTCCTGATCGCCCATTTAAGAAAAATGCCCGGCGTTAAAGCGCTTTTGGAAAGATTTAGAGAGCAGATGTTTTTTGCTATATCTACCATTACTCTAGTGGAAGTCTGGCAAGGGGCAAAGCCTGCTGAAACAGAACAGACCCGGCTGCTTCTACAGGGGTTGGATACCGTTCCTTTAGACCCAGTACTGGCTGAGAAAGCTGGCCAATTAGCTTATCAATTGCGCATAAAAGGTTATACATGTGATCTCGCTGACGCGGTGATCGGCGCCACCGCCATCAATATGAATGCCCCGGTTTTAACTGCAAATATCAAGCATTTTGAAGCTATCCCTGGTCTGGATATCTGGGATTTTAAGAATATGCTCGCCGATCTCGGCAGGGAAGGCGGTAAAGCATGAGAGAGATGCATACGCCCGAGCCGTCGCAGACGGACTGGGCAATGGTTGATAAGATGGCAGAAGCAGACATAGACTTCTCGGAGAGCCCGCCCTTGGATAAGGATTTCTGGGCGGAAGCAATTCGTTGGCCTGGCTCTGGTTGGGAGTGGCCGCAATAAAATACTTGTTACTGGGCGCCGGAGGCCAGCTCGGTACGGCCTTCCGGTCGCTGCTGCGCGAACAGGGGCAGGACTGTCTTGCCTTCGACCAGGAGATGGACATCACCGACTTCGAGCGCCTGCGCCAGATCTTCGATAATGCCGGGCCGGACGTGGTGATCAACTGCGCCGCCTATAACAACGTGGATCGGGCGGAAGCGGAGTGGCGCCAGGCTTTCATGGTCAACGGTATCGCCGTCGGCGGGCTGGCGCAACTGGCCCGTGAGTATGGCTGCGTCCTGGTGCACTACAGCACCGACTATGTCTTCGACGGGGAGAAAAGGGCTCCGTACACCATCGCCGACCAACCGTGCCCGCTCTCCCTTTACGGGGAGAGCAAGCTGCTCGGGGAGGAGCAGCTCAAGCTGAACGGGGAGCGATTCTTCCTGATCAGGACGAGCTGGGTCTTCGGGCAGGGGAACGAGAACTTCGCCACCAAGCTGCTGCAGTGGGCCAAGAATAAGACAGAGCTGAGGGTGGTCACCGACCAGGTCTCATCGCCCACCTACACCCGCGACCTGGCGCAGGCCACCCTGAAGCTGCTGGAGACCGGACGCTATGGCCTCTACCACGTATGCAACAGTGGGTCTTGCAGCCGCTACGAGTGGGCGGAGTTCGTCCTCAAGCAGATCAACTGGAGCGGCAAACTGCTGCCGGCCAAGAGCGCCGACTTCGACACACCGGCGGCCAGGCCGCAGTATTCTGTGTTGGATAGCTTTCCCTATTCGCAGTTAGTTGGTGAGGATCTTCCCGGTTGGCAGGAGGCCACAGCCCATTTCTTAAAAGAGATTGGCGAAGAAACGCCTTGACTTGAGGGATGCAAATGAATGTGCTCAGCGACTACCGGCACCGCTTAGTGCGGTATGAACGTGATCTGGGCGAGTTTGAGCAGCGTTACGGCATAGAATCGCCGATCTTCTACCAACGTTTCGAGGCTGAAGAAATGGGCGATGCAACGGACTATTTTGAATGGGCCGGCCTGTATAAACTCTGCCAGGATGCCCGGGAAAAGATACGACGTTTGGAATCGGCTTTATGAGAGGCAGAGAGCGCCGGGCTTCGCGCGTGAGATAGCATTTGTCTTGTAGCCTCCTGTATGCTATAATGTGGCCACAGGAGGTGATCCCATGGATGCGGGAATCAGGGAAGTCAAGAACCACTTCAGCGAATACCTGAGGCGGGTTAAGCAGGGCGAAATAGTTGTCATCACCGAGCGCAATGTTCCCATTGCCCGACTGGCGCCAGTTCAGGAGAAGATCCAGCCTCAAGCCTTAAACCTGGTGAAAGAGGGAGTGGCTTCCTGGCAGGGTGGCAAGCCGCGTGGGGCAGCCGTGCCGCCAGAAGTTCCCGGCGCCGCCTCGATCGCGGCGCTGGTCGCCGAGGACCGACGATGATCTGTTACCTGGATACCAGCGCCCTGGTGAAGCTCTATGTGCACGAACAGGGCTCGGAGACTGTGTGTAAGTTGGTGGAGGCGGCTTCAGTGGTAGCTACCAGCAAGGTGGCTTACCCGGAAGCACGGGCTGCCCTGGCTCGGGGTTTACGTGAGGACCTGCTGGCGAAAAAGGATTACCGCCTGGTTGTGGCGGCCCTGCAGCACGATTGGACGAGGTATTTGGCCCTGGAGGTGTCTGATTCCCTTGTCTGGCTTGCCGGAGAACTGGCCGAGAAACACCGCCTGAGGGGTTTTGATGCCATACATCTTGCTGCCGCATTAACCCTGAAGACTCAGGTTAAGAGTCGGGTGGTAGTGGCCTGCTGGGACGTACGGTTATGGGAGGCCTTGAGTGCTGTGGAGCTTGAGGTAGTACCGGAAAACAAGCCATAAACTGCCGGAAGGATTGTATTCGTGAATCTTCTAGTGACAGGGGGAGCGGGATTCATCGGTGTGATGAGCGTCGCCCTGTTAAAGCAAGCCGGGGCAACGTCAGCAACACCAACCTGCGCATGCTGTATTGGTTGTTAATGATCAACCGGTTCCCGCCCGTGTTTAACCTGTTTCATCAGATCTTCTATTTCGCTAAGCGGTAGGCCGGTGAAGTTAGAAATCGTATTGGCTTGAACATTATCAAGAAGCATATTACGGGCTACTTCCAGCTTACCTTCCAGCTTACCTTTTGTCTCGGCGTTTATTAGGGCTTCCTCCACGGCTAGTCCCAAGTTGGAAATCATTTTATCCACCTCCTGCAGACTGCAGCTCTAGTAAAACGTAAAAAATCACATCAAGGTCCTGCTTCTCTCTTAATGATGTTAAAGAAGAAGCCAAAATCGACCGGTGTTTCCGAGACTGAACTGGTCAGACAGGCGCTTGAGGCTCGTCTGTGTGATGGAGCTATCGCCGGACTTGACTTGTCAGCCTGGGAAGAAGAGAAAAAGTTTATCGAACAGTTGATCAGACAAAGAAAAGCTTCGGACAGAAAGACAGACAATCAAGGCGGACGCACCTGCGACGGGATGATATCTATGAATAGAGTCAACTATCTGCTTCTGGGAGCCGGAGGCCAGCTCGGCACGGCCTTCCGGTCGCTGCTGCGCGAGCGGGGGCAGGAATACCTTGCCTTCGACCAGGAGCTGGACATCACCGACTTCGGGCGCCTGCGCCAAATCTTCGATGATGCCAGGCCGGACGTGGCGATCAACTGCGCCGCCTATAACAACGTGGATCGGGCGGAAGCGGAGTGGCGGCAGGCCTTCGTGGTCAACGGGATCGCCGTCGGCGGGCTGGCAAGGGTGGCCCGTGAGTATGGCTGCGTCTTGGCGCACTACAGCACCGACTAAGTCTTCGACGGGGAGAAAAAGACTCCGTACACCATCGCCGACCGGCCGTGCCCGATCTCCCTTTACGGGGAGAGCAAGCTGCTCGGGGAGGAACAGCTCTGGCTTAACGGGAAGCGTTTCTTCCTGATCAGAACGAGTTGGGTCTTCGGGCAGGGGAACGTGAACTTCGTCACCAAACTGCTACAGTGGGCCAAGGATCAGCAGGAGCTGAAGGTGGTCACCGACCAGGTTTCCTCGCCCACCTATACCCGCGACCTGGCACGGGGACCCTGAAGCTGCTGGAGACCGGTCTCTACGGCCGCTACCACCTGTGCAACAGCGGATCCTGCAGCCGCTACGGTTGGGCGGAGTTCATCCTGAAGCAGATTAACTGGAGCGGCAAACTGCTGCCGGCCAAGAGCGCCGACTTTGACACGCCGGCGGCCAGGCCGCAGTATTCTGTGTTGGACAGCCTTCCATATACGCAACTGGTGGGTGAGGAGCTTCCCGGCTGGCAGGAGGCCACAGCCGATTTTTTAGCCAGAATAAGAGGCGCCTGAAAATAATACCATCCATCCGCACCTGAGCAGGCGATCCAGCATGACTATTAGCATGACTATTAGTATTGACAGACGGCAAAAAAGATTATAATCTATATATAGAGTTCTATATATAGAGGTGCTTGGAAAATGGGAATGACTAAAAAAGTAATGGTTCTCTTTGATCCGGAGCAATATCAAAAGCTCGCAGAACATGCCAGATTTAAAGGAGTTTCGGTTGGCAGCCTGATCAGGCAGGCAGCCGAAAAATCGTTGGCAGAAGACGAGAATGTAGCGAGGGAAATCAGGATACAGGCGGCGCGCCGTTTGACAGAAGCAGAAGAGGCGGTCACGGAGTGGGATGAAATCGAGCGCATGCTGGAGCGCGGGCACCAAGGGCCGATGGTACTTTTGAGCATGAATTTGGTACTCCCGTCATCGATTCCGAAGTGTTTCAGGAAATCATCTATCGCTATGGCGTGGAGAATAAGTGGGAAACAGCAGCTTCAGTAGGGCGTGACTTATTGTTAATCGGCTTGGATGTCCTGGCTTTTGGCATAGACGAGGTACATGGGCTAATCGAATTATCCGTGAAGTATAGTGGAAAAGGAATTAGTCCAAGAGATCTGGTACACACTGCGGTGATGATGAGCAACGGAATCCTAAAAATAATATCCACCGACCTTCATTTTGACCAAATTGACGAGGTTGAACGCATCGATCCTGCATCCATCCGATATTGAACTTTGCAGAGGTCTACCATCATTTTCGATGTTGTTAATGCTAAAGCCACCGTTCTTTTGTTTCGGCCATAACCATAACCGTGCGTTGAATTGTACGAGGGGATGGTAATCGTGAACATTCTGGTGACGGGCGGAGCGGGATTTATCGGAAGCGCCTTCGTGCGTCTGGCCAACTATGCTGGTAACCAACATTTTATTAAAACATAAGACAAAATCTAATATTGATTTCACTGCGGAAACCCTTGTTTTTGAAATCTTGATACTATATATCGTAGCTATTACAAGTAGGTACCACTATATAAAGCATAGTAGCTGACCAAAAGAGGCTTTTGCAGCAGAATCAATATTTAATTCAATAGGGATGAACAAATTGTTTCAATATTTTAAAAAAGTTATCCAGATGAATAAAATTCATAAAAATTACTTTATCAAGGATGGCTATGAATCGCGCCTCCAGCCATTATATTTTAACGATAATGTTCAGGAAACAATCTACCAACCAGACGTTTATCCATTAGCTGAATATCTGGGAACGGGTTTTGACTGCAAATACATAGTGGATATAGGTTGTGGGTCGGGTGAGAAATTAGCTGCAATATTCCCTAAATACCAAATAATAGGAATAGATTACGGCACCAACATTAAGGAGTGCCAAAATCGTTGGTCATTCGGGAAATGGCTGGAGCATGATCTCGATAAACCAGGAAGGGTACCTGTATCTAAAGATATTTTTAGCAAGGCTATCATTATTTGTGCAGATGTTATAGAGCATCTAACTCATCCAAAATATCTGCTTAACAATTTGAAATATATGATGGATTATGCACCGGTGTTTCTTTTAAGCACTCCTGAAAGGGATTTAGTAAGAGGAACTAAGGATGTTGGCCCCCACGCGAATCAACATCATATCCGCGAATGGAATATGAATGAGTTTATTCAACTGCTAAATTATTTTAACCTTAGCGTAGAATTTAGTGGTCTGACAGTTAATAATAATCGGGATCTGGCCAAGAAAACCATTCTTGCAATACTTAAAAAAAATAGAAATAGTGCCGATAAAATGTCAAATAGTCTTAAAATAGTTGCATTAATGGCAACTTATAACGAAGAAGATATACTCTATAATTCTGTAAAGCGGCTTCGAGATCAAGGAATTTATGTTTACCTCATTGACAACTGGTCAACAGATTCTACGCATATTATCATTGAAGAAATGCAAAAACAGGGGTTGATTCTCGGCTTCGAAAGGTTCCCTAGCCAAGGCCCCTCAAAGTTTTATTGCTGGCAGGATTTGCTTCACAGGGTGGAATTGCTTGCCGGGCAAATGGATGCTGACTGGTTCATCCATCATGATGTGGACGAGATCAGGACCACTCCCTGGCCCAATATAAATCTCCACGATGGAATTTGCAAGGTTGACCATATGGGTTTCAATGCGATTGATCATACAGCAATAACATTTCATCCTGTAGATAACTTATTTATATCAGCTTCGAATTTTGAAGATCATTTTAAATATTATGAGTTTGGAAAAAGACCCGGACATTTTACTCAAATCAAGGCATGGAAAAACATGGGCATACCTGTTGATCTGATGCAATCAGGAGGGCATCAGGTTTGTTTTGAGGGACGCTGCATTTTTCCGTATAAGTTCCTTTTAAAGCATTATCCAATACGATCACAAGCCCATGGGGAAAAAAAGATATTCCAGGATAGACAACCACGATGGCATCCTCATGAGAGGCAAATGGGGTGGCATACTCAATATGATCTACTTAAGCCAGGCTGTTCTTTTCTCCGAGATCCCAATGAACTCAACTATTTTGAAGAAAACGAATTTAACAACGAGTATTTAGTTGAAAGGCTTTCAGGCATAGGCATATTAAGATAACGAAGAAATTTTGAAAAAATAAAACTTGGATTTATTGCTGAGCAAAAGGATCAGGCCGATGATAATGCTCTAACAGTCAAGGGTCGCATAATTAATTCAGATGAGGATGAGTTGGCGTATACTGTATATGTTACAAACGTTTTAGTTTAAGGACGGATTAAAGTAAATACGAAATATGATGGAGCTATCATATCCGTGGCCATCTTGATGGAACTCGAAACATGAAAATATGGCAATGAATGAGGCTGTAATCTTGAAGATAGAATACCCATTTTTTTTAATATAGTCCTCTCTGCGGGGCTATATTATGCAAACCGTAATATTGGTATAAGTTGGTTATTTTTAACCTTAGCAGGATTCGATTTGATACTAACCTTTTTAATCAGTATGGTCAATAAAGGAAATGTTAAATCCAGGTTCTCTCAGTTTCTGATCTTATTTTTATTACCTTCTATATATATTATTATTAAGGTAAGTATTTATAGAAACTTGGTTCCAATTACGTACAATGACTCTAAGAGCTATCTTGCGGCACCATATTTCTTTAGACATACTGATATATTTAATGTCAAGCCATTTACAGTTTCTTTTATCTATAAACTATTGTTAGATAATGTGAATAGAATAATTACTTTTCAATTTATATATACAACTATGTCTTGGTTGCTGCTTATACTTACTCTGCATTATTGTATTGAAGATAAAATAATTCGTGTCGTTATCCCTATTACTTTCATGTTATTCAGTCTAAGTAATTCAGTTCTTCAATGGGATGCTTTAATACTTAGTGAATCATTAATGATTTCGCTATTCTTAAATATCATTACATTAGTGTTTTTTATGTAAGTATTCAGTGAACCCGCCCGCCAACCCTTCTTTTTGTCAATAATCTGAAACAAGGCTAAAAAAGTTTTACTGAAGGGCTGGACACGGCTCTTTTTTTGTTGCATAATCAGGATAT
>JBEKFU010000040.1:0-16772 GCA_050013155.1 Thermacetogeniaceae bacterium
TGTGGCGGTCGCTGGAAACGGGGTAGATGACCCGCTTGAGGGGGACACTCGCCCGAAAGGGGAGAAACGGCTCGGCCTCACAAGGTCTGCACTGCTACCGCGCCAGCCTCCGACCCTACAGTTAATAACGTTTGATGCCATCCTGTTCAGCCTTAGCATAGTAATCGCTCTCCTATCTTTATTCTGGTTCTTTCAAGATATCGACAAGCTGTTGCAAAAACTCACCGGGGGTAGAAATGGTAATATCCAACCCCACTCTTTCTTTAGCAGCTAGAAAGTGCTTATCGAGGCTCAATAACCAATCCACCTTTCCCGAAATAGCTGCCGCCATTATCGGGGCGTCGTGCTCGTTGATGATCAACTTTGCGCGTTCATGGTCCTCGCTTGAGGCCTCAATCACCACAAAGGAAAGCTCTTTCAGGAGCCTTTCGAAATAAACTACTGCATTTGGCAGTTTCTTCGCAACGTTTCGCAGCACTTCATTTTCGACCTCCGCTGAAATGCAGGGAGCGATAATTCCTACCTCGGCCAGAGCTAGCACCTTATGCGAACCCCCTTTAACGGATGCCAGCCCGGATATAATCACGCTGCTATCCAGAAAGATCCTAGTCTTCCTCATATTCATGGCCGCCCTCTCTCAACTCAGCCAATAACTCCTTGAGGTCGATGTGACTGAACTTCATGTCTTTACGGACGGCGGAGGCTAACTCTTTTACGGTCAACTTTTCCGGTGTAGCTATGAAACCATTGCCGACCGGAAACACTTCCAATATCGTATCCTCATCGATTCCCAGATTATCCCTGATTTCCGAAGGAATTGTAAACTGACCTTTGCCCCGGAGCCGAACCTTTTTGATTTCAGAACCCATGCGCAGTCCATTTTGGATTTCCGACATTCATATCTCCCCCTTTCTAACTTCTGACTATATTATATACCAGACTGGAGGATAATGAAAGTCTTGATAAGAGAAAGCCATGCGGAGCATTATGGCCACAGCCTGGGCCCAGGAAGAGGAGTTGTTGACCCGGATGCTCAACGAGAACCGGAGCAACACGGTCCAGTATGGCGGATCTCCTTATTTTCGTTTTTACTGGCATCATCAGACAGAAAGACTGACCAAGGGAAGGTAGGAAATTGTTCCGCATTATTGTGGCGGTGAATTCTTTTAAGTCTGCTGCTGGCAAAGCTATAGCAAAGCAATTCCAGGATGCTGAAGATAATTCCGGGAAGGTAGATTGCAGCAACTTTCCAGCTATTATTCAGGAGATGGTCCTTATGAACCATACTTGCGTTATCGGTTCGTTGGCATGTAAAATTATAAAAAAACCGGAAGGGGCGAGACCATGAATGAAGTTCTTCAATTCCTAAAGGATAACCCTGTTTTTTATATTGCCACCGTGGATGGCGATACGC
The DNA here is from genome assembly GCA_050013155.1 of Thermacetogeniaceae bacterium. GTDB lineage: Bacteria > Bacillota > DSM-12270 > Thermacetogeniales > Thermacetogeniaceae > Palsa-1188. The sequence continues at coordinate 1,415 of JBEKFU010000040.1, forward strand.
CCAAGGTGCGGCCGTTCGGTTTTGTGATGGAGTATGACGGAAAACTTTGCTTCTGCACCAATAATCAAAAAAATGTATACAGGCAGTTGAAAGCCAACCCCAAATTTGAGATCAGCACCACGTCGAAAACGGGCGAGTGGCTGCGCCTGAAGGGCAAAGCCGTTTTTATCACGAGCCGGGAATCCAAAAAGGCGGCGCTGGATACCAGGCCTGCTCTCGGGAGAATGTATAGTGTGGATGATTCGATTTTTGAAATCTTCTGCGTGGATGAAGGCGAGGCAACTTTCTCCGATATGAGCGGCGCCTCCCGCACATCGAAGCTCTAAACAAAGTAATTTTACAGGCCAATCGAGAACGTGCAGCTCATAGTGCCCCTACATTTACGCTAGCAATTTATCGCCTGAGCCGGTAGGCGACCAGTTGTGGATTATCTCCAATGCCAACAGGTATCACAAAGGTATCACCTGCGACTGCAGGCCAGCCGTTGATGCCACCCGGAGCCTGCATCATCCGGATCTGTTCCCCGGTCTGGCGGCGATAGGCGTAAATATGCCAATCTTTTTTACGTTAGAATCGGTGGCGCGATCCTGGGGATCAAACACCCACGCGGCCTTAAAGCGTCCTTGACCAGGATGCTTTTTACCCCTAAAATGAACGTTGGAAGGCGGTGGTAAATATGGCCATAACAAAGAGTGAAAATAATCGTGTGGTTTCTAAAATCGCCTCAATGCGGCAGGAGTTGGCCGATCAGTATACTGTGAAGCGAATCGGTGTTTTTGGATCATGCGCCAGGGGTGACGAGGGACCGAAAAGCGATATAGATATTATTGTGGAACTGGGTGCGCCGACATTCGATCATTATATGGACCTCAAGTTCCGGCTGGAAGAAGTGCTGCGGCGTCCGGTAGATCTGGTGATGGCCGAGACGGTCAAGCCGCGTCTCAGGCCAATCATCGAGCGGGAGACTGTCTATGCCTAGAGATCCTCGCTTGTACTTGGACGATATCTTGGATGCCATAGAAAACATTCAGGACTATATGGTTGGCCTGAATTTTTCTGCCTTCCAAAAGGACCGGAAAACACAGGACGCAGTAGTCCGTAATTTAGAAATCATTGGCGAGGCAGCCAGCCGCTTGCCCAACCCCTATCGTGCCGCCACCCCCGAAAACGACTGGCGGAAGATTACCGGGCTGCGCAATATCTTGATTCACGAGTATTATGGAGTCAGCCTGCCCATCATCTGGGATATAATACAAAACAAGCTCAAGCCATTGGAGAGTTCCTGCCGGAAACTGCTGGAACAAGCAATACCGGACATCAATATCGTTGAAGACCTGGGCATGGGAAAAACCGTAGAGCTTACCGCCATCTCGGTGAAGACAAACAATGTCCGTTGCCGCGTGTTGGGAAGCGACCTCATAGTTACATTGCGCACCAACGTATGGGATATTGTGCCCGGCGAGATCGTCATGGTGCAGCCCCGCAAGTTCTGGCGCTATGCTGGACACTCATACCTCTCGGGGGAGATCGAGTCTACCCGGATCGAAATCTCTTCGCTCGGGCTCAAGCCGCTCTCGCTCAACGATCATGGCATGTGGGATCCGCAGGCCGAATACTGGGGTGAGGAGGACGAACCGGTAGAGGAGTGGGCCAAACCGATCATCGCCCGCGGCCCGCGCCTGTTGTATGAGATGGAACAGGTCTTGCCCGGCGATGATCCGGAGGACCCATTCTCAGACCCAATTACCGAATCCAATGAACTGAAAGAGGCAGGTGATCGCCGCGGCGCATACAAGATCCTCATGGAACTGCTGGAATCCGACCTACGTTGCCTCGACGCCCACTGCCACCTGGGGAACCTCGCCTTCGACCATAGGCCCGAACTGGCCATCAAGCACTACGAGGTCGGCTTGCGAATTGGGGAACTATCTCTTGGCGAGGGGTTTGACGGAGTGTTGCCGTGGGGCCTTATCGATAACCGCCCCTTTCTTCGCTGCCTGCATGGCTATGGGCTGTGCGTTTGGCGCTTTGGCCGTTTTGAGGAAGCCGGGCATGTCTTCGAGCGGATGCTTTGGCTTAACCCTTCGGACAACCAGGGCGCCCGGTTCCTGCTCCATAGCGTCAAAGACCGAGAGAAATGGGAGCCGGAAGAGGATGAATAATGAAATGGATTTTTAAGTCCGAAACCAGAGCGATCACAAAAGGCTTGCGCTTAACGCCTGGGACTTATATGAGATTCGGAGACTGCTGTGCGCCAATCGGCAGTTTTGCTTTATTGAAACTGCCATGAGCAGTAATTATCGAATTAAAATATGCTACTGTCGTGCTACTGAAAAATTAAAAACAAGTAGATACGAATAGTTATAGGTAGGTACGTGTCCCGGCTGGGCTGGAATCATCTACGATGATGTAATTCGGCTTTTCTCTCAAGGTGTCAGCGATCATTTGATCAAAATGCTCTCTGTTTTGATCATCATCGTGATAGGCAGACAGCGCATCCTGATAAGTATTAATGATTTGGATATCTCTTTCGGCTGCGAAATCGTAGATTCTATCCAACTGCTCCGGTATCGAGTTACCCTGCTTCTCCTGGTCCTTCGTGCTCACCCTGGCATAAGCAAAGGCTGTTTTCAACGAAAAACACCTCCATCTGGCCTGCCCGGTTCACAAGCGATACTCCACGGTTTCAGGCTGGGTCAGCACTTGGCGAAGGAAACTGGCCGGGCTTAGGTTTTTAAGTGATAATTCATCAGGGGTGTAGGCCAGTGCTTCAATGGGTTCCATGAGTTTTGCTGCTGCTTTACCGAGAACTTTCCATCGTTTCGGGGCAGGCATACGCTGAAAGTCGGGGGATACGATTATTAGATCAATATCGCTTTCTGATCTGGCGTCACCCCGAGCATAGGAACCAAAAAGCAAGACCTTTTCCACCTTTATGCCCTGGTCGTTAATGGCCTGGGCGTATGTTTTGATTATTTCTTCAACGGTGGCGCGTTCTCTAAGCATTTGATAATTTCACCAGCCTTTTTGACAAAATCTAAAGCAGTCTGGCGCGTGTACTGTTTTGCAGCTTGGCTTAATTTCTCAGGGTAGCGGGTGCCAATGGCTGCCATGTTCAACTCGGCAATGAACTCAGTTTGAATTTCGTTCAAGGTAGTTTGCCCGGTCTTTGCGAGATCCATCAGGTTATGGCTTCGGGGTGGTGGTGCGCCGGTTCGTTCGACTATGACGGCCTTCAGGGCCTTTTCAACGGCTAACTGGCAGGCAAAACAAGCGAATAGATACCTCCGAGTACGGAGCATGGCCCGGGCATCCTTCAAGTTTTCCTTCGCCTGTTTGAGCCATTCTTTAGCGTCCGTACGCATACAGGTTTTCCCACCTCATATAAATTATAGCTCAGCACGGCTATGTATACAATTAGTTTTGCGCCATTGTTCGTGGCAGTGCCCAATCTGCAAAACAATTCACGACCGGGACCAGAACGCCGCAGTAAATATCCTGAAAGAAGGCCTGCGGATTCTCGCAGCCTGACAATAATGAACCGCAGGAACTGCGGGGATAGCCTGTGGAGTTCCGGTAAGACCTCTCTTCGGAAGGCAGTGAACGATGAACCAGGAACGAGTGGTTGGAGTCATGAGCTGCTGCAGGGCAGGATCTTCTCCTATGCTGACACCCAGCGCTACCGCCTGGGCGCCAACTACCTGCAGCTGCCGGTCAACCGGCCCCGGGCGCCAGTCCACAACAACCAGCGGGATGGGGCGATGCAGTATGCACCGTACAGCGGTGGCACCGTCAACTACGAACCCAACATCCTGGCTGGCGGCGAGCCGCATGAGGCGCCAACCGGAACGGTGGAGACGGGCCATCTGGAGGGCGGGATGGTGCACCGGAAGATCCACCTCACCGATGACTTCACCCAGGCAGGGGAACGATACCGTTTGCTTGGCAAGATGGACCAAGACCACCTGGTTGACAACATCGTTAGCTCGCTCTGCCATGCGGAAAAGCCGATTCAAGAACAGATGGTCTCAAATCTCGCCAAAGCTGACCCGGAGTTACGAAGGCACAGACAATCTTTTAGAATAATTATACAGACATCTATGATATTATTTATATAGATATTTTATAGGGGTCCTGGTAAAAGATATTCAGGCCAGGATGAGAGCGCCATTTATCTGAATAAAGCGTCGCTGCAGAATGCGCCCGGTCATTTCCTCAGGCAGTCCAAATTGAAAGGAAAATCATCATGGTATGGCCCTCTATACTGCCAGCTTTCTTCGCCTCGATGGTTGAATTTGTTGAAGCTCTAACGATTGTGATAGCAATCGGGGTCACTATCAATTGGAAAAGCAGCTTGCTGGGGGCAGGCACTGCCATGCTCGCCCTGATCGCCATGGTTGCCATTTTTGGCACAACCCTGGTCCTTTTTATTCCCATCGACATCCTGCGCATTGTCGTTGGAATCATACTGGTGTTCTTCGGCATGCAGTGGCTTAAAAAATCCTTGCTCCGTTACAGCAGCCTGAAGGCCCTCCACGATGAAGCGGCGATCTACGAAGACAAGATACGCGAACTCCAAAACCGCGGCGATATTGACCCTGGCAAGTTTAGCGGATTCGGTTTTCTGGCCTCATTTAAAAGCGTCCTCCTCGAGGGACTTGAAGTTGCCTTTATCGTTATAACTTTTGGCGCTGCCGCTGCAAACAACAAGGTAGAGGGAATCTTTCAGGCGTCGATCGGCGCCCTCTTAGCCTTTCTGGTTGTCGTTACCCTGGGCATCACAATTCGCAGCCCACTCACCAGGATCCCGGAAAACACACTCAAGTTCATGGTCGGAATCATGCTGGTCACATTCGGAACATTCTGGGCCGGGGAAGGCATGGGCATCCAATGGCTGTTCTCCGATCTTTTCCTGCTAGTGTTGGTCGCATTCTATCTTATTCTGAGCGCCGTAATTGTTTGGTGGCTCAAACCCTATGGAATTGCGCAAAATAAAAGAATCTTTGATTCTAATCCTCGGACATAAAGCCCGAGGTATTTGAGGTATTTAAGGTATTTAAGGTATTTAAGGTAGATTCTCTTGAAACTTTGTGCGGCATTCATCCTGACCCACCGGGCGCCCCACCCGCTAAAGCGGGTACCCACCGGGCGCGTCAGGTTTTCTGCCGCAGTCGTTATAAACTCAGGGCCGGGACAGGAGAGATTCGATAATGAATATCATCCTTCGTGTACTCAAAGAAGTTTTTAACTTTTTTTGTGGAGATTGGCGTGTATTCTGGGGTGTGACCATAACCACAGTTCTGGTCGAACTCATCGAACGCCTTACAGTTCTTGCATATGCGAAATCGTTTGCGGGTATTATCTTCATAGCTGGAATCTCTTTAAGCCTGGTCGTGGCCCTAAAACGTGAGATCGCCGGTTAAGCTAAACTCAGCAAAGGAAATACAAGATGTTCAACTTTTTGGATTATACAATAATAGTTTTGGCAGCTATGGCGGCCGGTGCTGTTAACGCCCTCGCCGGCGGCGGCACCCTCATCACCTTCCCCATCCTTGTTGCCCTTGGCATACCTGCGGTAGCAGCTAATATGACCAACACCGTCGCTCTGTGCCCCGGTTACCTGGGAGGCATTCTGTCACAGATAAAAGACTTGCAGGGGCAAACGAGGCGAATGTGGGTGTTCATCCCGGCAGGCGTAGCTGGTGGGTTGATCGGCGCCCTGCTCTTACAATTAACAGCTGAGCATGTCTTCCGTGAACTGGTGCCATACTTGATATTAATAGCTGCCGGTTTGTTGGCATCGCAAAAATGGGTGCGCGCCTGGCTGACCCGCCATGCAGAGGCAGCCGGATCCCCAGGCGGCTCAGATTCATGGGGGCTGCTGCCGGTAGGGTTGGCTGCCATCTACGGTGGATATTTTGGTGCGGGATTGAGCGTGATCGTGCTGGCTTTTTTAGGGCTTGCCGTCGATGACTCGTTGACGCGGCTGAACGCTCTCAAGCAGGTGATCTCTTTCAGCACCAACGTGGCTGCAGCGGTATTTTTCGTATTTTCAGGCAGGGTGGTATGGCCCGCGGCGCTGGTAATGTTTGTTGGGGCGCTAGGAGGCGGAGCGCTGGGCGGAAAAATTGCGGGTCGTGTGAAACCGGATGTGCTGCGTCTGACTGTGGTGCTGATAGGGGTTGCAGTAGCTATAATCTACCTTGTCCGCTAATTCCACTTTCGGCCCAGGATTTCTCGTGCTGTCAATCTCCTGGCCGTGCAGGCGCGTAATATAACATGATATAATCAGATCAAAGCACAACAAGGGGGTGACCCGGTGCGAATAATCTCAGCCTCATCCTTGCTCCCTACGACCTTTACATAGCAACGGCCATCCTTGGTTACTCCTATTTGCACTTTTGCGCTTCCGAGTAATACTGAAAATTTACTTCCTACTGAGAAGAACAGCCGAACCCCCGGTCAGCAATTTTGTTCACGCCCAAAAAAGTTGTAGGATGGAAAAATAATCATTTAAAATACTTAAGGAAGGAAAAACTAAAAAAAGTTGCCTGATTACATTGGCCTCGAACTGGACCAGGCATTAGTGGCAGGATGCTTTACCCCGGCTAAAACGGAAAACAACTCTACGTGAGAACAGGAAGGCAGGGATGGACATGAAAATTACGTGGCTCGGGCATGCCTGTTTTTTGGTGGAGGACGCCAGGGGAACCAGGGTGCTTACCGATCCTTTTGACGTTGACCCGGCAGCCTTTGCCGGACGGGGGCTGAAGTTCGCCTATCCGTCTGTTGCCGGTGTGAGAGCTGACCTGGTCCTGGTATCCCACGAACACTTCGACCACAACGCCGTCGGCGCGGTAAGCGGTTCACCCACGGTCATCAGGGATGCCGGGGACTACCTGGCGGCGGGTGTCCCCGTGCGGGCCGTGGCCGGCGAGCACGATCCGGAAGGAGGAGCCTTACGCGGCGCCAATCTCCTCTTGCGCTGGGAGATGGACGGGCTTAGCCTGTGCCACTTCGGGGACTTTGGGCAAAAGGCCCTGCGCCCGGAGCAGGTCGAGGCTTTGGGTAAGGTGGATATTCTATTCTTGCCGGTAGGTGGCGATCCGCAAAAGGGGCCCACGGTAGATGCGGAAGGGGCGGCCAGGATCGTGGATGTACTTGCTCCGCACCTCATTTTCCCCATGCACTATGCGACGCCCGCCGTCAACTTCCTGCAACCGGTTGACCACTTCCTGCGCCTGATGAGCCGGGTGGAGGAAAAGGATTCCACTACAACGGAACTTACGCCTGCCGAAATAGTGTCCCTGACTAGCACCGTCATTGTTCTCAGGCCACCAGGGGCAGTAGAGTAGATAATGTAGGGAAGGCAATAGGGCGGATAAAGCTGCAACCGGAATGATGAAGCAGATCGGCACCCGCTGGAGCCTTGATGGTACTGTCCTTGATGTGCCTGTATCCCCCAGCAAATTGCTACCGAAAAATTAAATTCAGAACGATACAAACAGGTACGGGTAGGTATTTGCCCCCGGCTCAAAGTATTGGCATTGCTGAATAAAACGATACTTTAAGAAACTAGCAAGCACTATCCGACATGATCCAGCCTGGATCATGTTCTTCTGTTAATTTTGGCCATCACTTGTCAGTATGCCGGCATATGCAGAGTTATACAGTGAAGTCCGCCTCCCCACAAGTTTACACTTTCAGCATTAATACCAATTATCTTGCGCCCCGGGAATGCACCCTGGAATATACCCCTAACCTGGTCTTCAGTAGCTCTCAGTTTATCTGAACGTCCAGGTTTCCAATAGGTCTGTATCAGTACTGCACCGTTTGTGACAACATAATTCAAATAACTGCGTTCTGAACAGAAATATAGCCGGCAACAAGGTATATCCTGTTTGGTATCGAAAGATAAGGGGCAGACATGGTGCAAGACGGATTGAGGGATGAGTCATGGCCAGGATCGGGATAGTGACCGACAGCACCGCTTATTTGCCACGCAGCTTCAAGCAGTTGTACCAGATCGAGGTGGTATCGCTGATCATCAATTTTGAAGGCGTGAGCATGCCGGAAGACGAGATGGACTATGGCTGGTTTTATGACAGGCTGCGTCAGGTGTCTCATCTTCCCACCACCTCGCAGCCCTCTGTCGGAGATTTCCTGGATACTTACCGGCGGATGGCGGAGCGCGCCGACAGCATCATCTCCATCCACCTTACCGAGGGGATCAGCGGTACGGTCAAGACCGCCGGGGTGGCCGCCCGAATGCTGCACCCGCTGGACATCACGGTTGTAGATTCCCATACCACATCCGTCGGCCTCTATTTGGCGGTCGAGGCTGCGGCCCGGGCGGTAGAAGCGGGTCTGTCCAAGGACGAGGTCCTGGAGATTGTCGATCACATCATCGGGCATTCCCTGACGCTCTTCACCATCGATACGCTGGAGTATCTGCGCCGGGGTGGCCGGATCGGCGCTGCCGCCGCCGTATTGGGCAACCTGTTGCAGATCAGGCCGATCCTGTTCTTCGATCGGAAGAGAAACATTATCGATGTCTACGAGAAGGTACGCACCAGGGAAAGGGCCCTTCAGAGAATCCTGGAAGTGGTGCAGAAACAGGGCCCCGACATCAGGGTCTGTGTTGCGCATGCTGGTGATGAGGCTACGGGTCGGAAGTTGCTGTCCCGGGTGAAGGCGGTCTACCCCCACCTGAATCCGGAACTCTGCCCGATGGGACCGGTGGTCGGCGCCCACGGAGGGCAGGGAACGGTGGGCTTGAGCTTCTATCCACTGACTCCGCAAATAGCCAGGCTGTTTCCGGTTTAGTGGCAGGATGACAATATTACGGAGCAAGGGAACGTCATAGCTTTGCGTCAGGCTCTTGAGGAGTAACTATATCGCCGCCGGCGACGGGGCAAGGTTCAATTTGCCTAACCATTGCAGGATTATGCGGCCCAGCGCTTCCTCGTGCTGGGAATAAAAATGATCAGCCCCTTCGATTTCCACGATCTCACAATCCTCCGGCTGTCCGGCGTTTTTCTTGATGCTCTGCAGCAACTCCCTGCTTACGGGTTCGAAATCCTTGGAGCCCCTGACAAGCAAAACCGGGCAAAACACCTTCCTGATCAACTTTTCTGTGTCGGCTGGCGTATCGGGTCCATAAAAGCTCAGGAAGGTGCCTGGAGTAAAAATCCAGGGCATGGTGCCCCTGCCACGCAGGACGATCAACTGATCATCCATGCCCAATTCTGCAAGCTCATTGGCTTTGAAGAGACCTCTTTCATAGTAGTTATCACTGACCAGATAGCGCATCATTTTCGAAACAGAGGGCGGTGGACCGACCAGGACCAGGCCCGCTACCCGGGAAAACTGCTCCAGGTTTTGAGCGTACAGGATCTTGGGTATCGCCTGGCTGTGCCCCAGCAGCACAACTTTCTGATACCCGCCCCGGTGCAAATAATCTACCCAGGCCCTCACATCATGGACACAATCCTGAAATCGTTCCCTCATCAGACCGAGCACCGGTTTTTTATCGCCGTCCGGGGCTGTGCCAAAATCATGCCCGCGGTTATTGGCGCTCAGGCAGGCATAACCTTGGGGGTTAATGATTCCCGGTAAAAAACGTCCCACTCCCGTATAAAAATTCATAGCCGCACCGTGCATGATGATTACGGCCGGCTTGTTATAATCTCCTTCATAGAATACTCCATGCAAGACAACCTGATCTGCGGTTTCTACGGTGACTAGATTCAGGTTCAATTTGTCCGCACCCCTCTTGGTTAATTAATATTTTACCACGCTTGTTCAACTAGTTCTTGGCTTCAGTGGGGGATTGTCTTCCCCCCGCTTCAGAGAAGCGGGGGGATAAGAGCGGATAGTCATCGCGGGTAAATTGCATGATACAAAATTGGTGTGACTTTTCCGGCGGGCGCCGGGGAGATGTTATTGAACCGATTCAAAAAAGGTATGGCCTTGATTACATAGAAAACAAAACTGATCACCCCGGGCCCGGATCATTCTTTCCGGCGACAGGGTATCGGGCGGGCGATGGTGTTCAACGAGTTCTTGGCTGATGAATAATAAAGTTAAAAATATTAATAATAATATTGACATATTTAATATCTAGATTTAATATATCCATATACCGCGCGGTATACCGTGATGAAAGGATGGTTTGTTTGAGTAGGCCGATGTTGGGAAGATGTCCGGTCTGTGGAAACAGGATGAGCGTGACCCGGCTTCATTGCGACTCCTGTGATTCCGCGCTGGAGGGAAGTTTTGACACCTGCAAGTTTTGCCAGCTCAGCCAGGAGCAGCAGGTTTTCGTGGAAGTCTTTCTCAAAGGCCGGGGGAACATCAAGGAGGTGGAGCGTGAGCTGGGTATCTCGTACCCGACGGTTCGCAGCCGCCTGGACAGCATCCTGGAAGCGCTGGGATACCAGGCCGATCTGGCGGAAGATTGCAGCCAGCAGCGCAACGATGTTCTGGATGCCCTGGACAGGGGCGAACTTACGGCGGATGAGGCCGCCAGATTGTTGAAACGTATATAAGCCAAAGAACTGGAGGGATGACGCGTGCAGGAAGAACAGATGAAGATATTGGACATGATCGCCTCAGGCAAGATCACCCCGCAAGAGGGCGCCTCCCTGTTGGAGGCCATGGGTGGCGGCGGATCATCCAGAAGGGAGAACTGCTACCCCCGTTGGGAATGGTTCTCGCATCATCATCTTCATGGGGGAGAGCACCCGCCCTGGAAATGGGGAGAAAAGGGCCGTCTGCTGCGGATCAAGGTTTCGGACAGCAAGACCGACCAGGCGCTGGTCAACCTCAGCCTGCCCATCGGCATGCTCAAGTGGAGAGAAAAGATCGGTAAATCTCTGTCCCAGAAATTCAAAAACATTTTCTTTGACGTGGAGAACCTCGATGAGAAAACCGAGGGGAAGATCGTCGATGCGGTCGATGAAAATAACGGCAAAAAGATTGCAGTCTGGATAGAGTGAAGGTTGTCCGTCCTGGCCCGGTGTCCGGTATTGACCGGGCTCCGGGTTGTTTTATGCGTGCCGCTGCCCAAGTCTAAAAGGGTGAGTCGCGGCGCTGTTAAAGCGAGATCGCCTTGACACTGCGGATCCCTTCGAGCTGGCGCAATTGCGCCATGGCAGCCTCATCCACCGGGGAGTCCACGCTCAGGATCATCATGGCCTCCTGGTCTCGGGTGACGCGTCCGACCTGCATCGTGGCGATATTGACGTTGGCCTTGCCCAGGATCGTGCCCAGGAACCCGATCATCCCCGGCCGGTCGAAATGCTCCACAAACAGCATGTATGGAGTCAGGGCGATGTCCATCTGGTAGCGGTTGATCCGGACGATGCGGGAGCCGTTATCCAGGCTGACTGTTCCGGCAAAACTGATCTGTTTCCCGTCCTGAGCGATGCAGGCGGTGATCAGGCTTAAATAGCCGGTTGCTTCGGCCTCTCTCTTCTCAAAAACCTTAACCCCGCGGTTCTCGGCCAGCCAGGAGGCATTGACCAGGTTCACGTTCTCTCCCATCACCGGGGTCAGCAGCCCCTTCAGGAAGGCCAGGGTGATGATCCCCGTTTCCTTGTTGGCAATCTCACCGCTGTAGGTGAGCTCGACCCGTTCGACAGGTCCCTTCTCAAGCTGGTAGTAGAGTTTGCCCAAGTTCTCGGCAAGGAGGAGGTGGGACCGCAGGCTGTTTAATTCGTCTCTCATCAGGCAGGGCAGGTTCACGGTGTTGGGGGCAATCTCGCCCCTGAGGGCGGCCAGCACAAAGGTGGCCACGTCAGTGCCCACCCGGTGCTGGGCCTCATATGTGGTCGCTCCGATGTGCGGCGTCACCACCACGTTGTCAAACTCCAGCAACGGGTTGCCGGCGCAGGGCTCATCACTGAACACGTCCAGGGAGGCGCTGGCGACGGTTCCCCGGCGCAGGGCATCGGCCAGGGCCTGTTCGTCGATGATGCCGCCCCGGGCACAGTTCACCACCCGCACCCCGGGCTTGGCGATCTTGAACTGCTCTTCCCCGATCATGCCGACGGTTTCCTCGGTCTTGGGGGTGTGTATGGTGATGAAATCGGCCTGGCGCATCAGGTCGCTCAAGGTCTCAATGCGCTCCGCCCCAAACCGTTTGAAGCGCTCCGGAGTGATGTACGGGTCGTAGGCAATCACCCGCATCCCGAAAGACTTGAGGCGGATGGCCAGCAGGGAGCCGATGCGGCCGAGCCCGACGATACCCAGGGTTTTCCCGTAAAGTTCATTGCCTATGAAGCGGTTGCGACCCCAGCCGCCCTGCTTGAGCGTGGCATTGGCTTGAGGGAGATTGCGGGCGGCAGCCAGCATCAGGGCGATAGTCTGCTCGCAGGCAGAGATGCTGTTGCTGTCGGGGGTGTTGACCACCACGACGCCATGGCGGGTGGCCGCATCGACGTCGATGTTGTCCACCCCGTTGCCGGCGCGCCCGACCACCTTCAACCGCTTTCCCCGGCTCAGCACTGCCCCGGTCACCAGGGGCACGCTTCTGACGATCAGGGCGTCGTAGTTCTCGATCACGCCTTCCAATTCCTCTTGCCCGATGCCGATGTTGATGTCCACATCGGCATCCCGGCGCAGCATGGCGATCGCCTCGTCCACAATCTTGTCCCCGACCAGGATTCTGGGTCTTTCTGTCTCCATCATGGCACCTCCCGAGTGTCTGCTACTGATGCGGGCTGCCCGGTTTATCCCGGCGCCCGCAGAGGGGTCAAAAAAACCCCTCGTCCTGATTGGGACGAGGGGTGATACCCGCGTTGCCACCCAAGTTGGCGCCGGCTAGCAGCCGGAGCCCTCTCAATGAGCCATAACGTGGCCCGGCGTACCCCTTTGCCGGCGTCCAGCCGTTTGCGGGGTCGGCTTCGGGGTGGATTCGGGCAATCTGATGCTGGCTTGCACCGGCCGCCAACTCTCTGCTGATTCAGTCACTGCCGTACTGGCCCCCGTCATCGCCACTTTGCATTTAGATTATTAAGCATTATAGCAAGAACCATCCGGAATTACAACCAGGATCTGCTACTATTTAAGCAATTTATTCTAAGGACAGGCAGGATTTCATCCGGCGATGCAGAAAAAATCTTGATGGTGAACTACCAGTATCGATTACTGTCAACGAGTTCTTAGCTTCAGTGGGGGCTTGCCTTCCCCCACTGAAGCTTATCAGTAAAACTTGGCTTGCGCCGAGCCGACCGGGGTACCCTCTGGGTCGGGTACCCCGCGAAGGCGGAAGCCTTAGTTGCACTGATCCAGGGACGCGCCCAGAGGGCACCCGGCTCTTATCCCACCGCTTCAAAGAAGCGGGGGCATTAGAGCGGGTAGTCATCGTGGTAAATAGTGCTAACATATATGGTGGCTATCATAGATAGATGTCGCTATATGAAGCATGGGATCTGGCTCAAAGAAACTTTTGCGGTAGAATGTTATGTTAATGTACATCGGATGGAGGCCCAGGATGTTCAATCTATCTCCCAATGAAGAAAAGTTTTTTGACATGTTCATCATGTCTGCCCGGACAATCTCCAAGGCTGCGGAACTGCTCAGAGAAATGATGGAGAACCTCGGCGATGCCGAAGCCGAATTTAAAAAAATAAAGGAAATGGAGCGCAGGGGGGATCAACACCTCCACGCCATTTTTGAACAACTGAACCGTACCTTCATAACACCTATCGACAGGGAAGACATCTACGGGATCGGCAAGCAGATGGACGATATAGCCGACCATATCGAGGCAGCAGCCAGCAGGTTCGTAATCTTTGACATCCCTGTGGCCACGGATGAGGCAAAGATCATGAGCGACCTGATCGTGGATTGCACCAGGGAAATGATCGCCTTGATGGAAGAGCTCAAGAGGATGAAGAAGAGCAAAAAGATCAATGCCAAGATTATTGAAATCAACCGGATCGAGGAAGAATGCGACACTCTTTATCGAAAGGCCATCAAGGATCTGTTCTGTGGGCAGACGCCCGTGCTGGAGATTATCAAATGGAAGGATATCTACGAACGTTTGGAAAAAAGCATCGATGCCTGCGAAGACGTGGCTAACATCGTTGAAGGGGTTGTCATGAAGTATGCTTAACGCGACCATAGCTTCAATAGCTATGGTGATCTTGTTAGCCGTAGTCTTCGACTTCATCAACGGCTTTCACGATACCGCAAACGCCATCGCCACTTCTATAGCTACCAGGGTTCTGTCGCCGCGGGCCGCGATTGCCATGTCCGCTGCCTGTAACTTCATCGGTGCCTTTATCAGTATCAATGTCGCTATCACCATCGGCTCCGGTATTGTCAACCCCGACCAGGTAACGCAGAAGGTGATCATGGCAGCATTGATGGCGGCAATTATTTGGAATCTGGCTACATGGTATTTCGGTCTTCCCAGCAGTTCGTCCCACGCCCTGATTGGAGGGTTATTGGGCGCCGCAGTTGTTTTCAAGGGCTCATTCACAATTATCAATTGGCCGTCTTTTTTGTGGAAAGTGCTGCTGTGGATGTTCTTATCCCCTGTAGTAGGCTTCATTGCCGGTTTTATCCTGATGACGGCCCTGAACTGGATTTTAAGGCCGTTAAGACCGGCAACGGTAACCAAGATATTCTCCAAGGCTCAAATTATTTCAGCAGGGTTGATGGCTCTGAACCATGGCAGTAATGACGCCCAGAAGTCGATGGGTGTCATCTCCATGGCTCTTCTGAGCGGCGGGCTGATCGCGAAATTTACTATCCCTCTGTGGGTAATCACCACCTGTGCTCTGGCTATGGCTTTGGGGACTTCGGTAGGCGGCTGGAAAATTATCAAGACCATGGGGGTCAGCATGGCGCGCCTCGTCCCGGTGAACGGTTTTGCCGCGGAAACCGGGGCTGCCGCGGTGATCTTCACTGCTACCATGCTGCACGCGCCCGTAAGCACCACCCATATCATCTCAACCTCGATCATGGGTGTGGCTGCCTCAAAGAGGCTCTCTTCCGTCAGATGGATCATCGCCAGAAATATTGTCTGGGCGTGGGTGTTTACAATACCGGCTTGTGCCTTGTTTTCAGGTATTTTATTCCATGCAATCAATATCATCTAGACCATGTCATGCCATTAATCTATCCCCCCGTTGCGACCGAAATACCTGAATGAACACCGTGTTCCTCAAACATGCCAGAGGGCTGCCAAGGCTTACTGGTAACTTTGGTACCGAAGGAGGCTCAAAAAAATGCAGGACAATACCGGCATCGGCCTTCTGCTCGAAGAGATAGAACAGTTGCGGCGGGAAAATGACGAGCTCCGGCGGGCGGAGCAGGCTTTTCGGGAAAGAGAGCTGCAACTGCG
>JBEKFU010000041.1:0-16121 GCA_050013155.1 Thermacetogeniaceae bacterium
GTAGCCGCTCTTACCTGTGTGCCCGTTTTCCCGGTGTGCCGGCGGGCTTTCAGCCAAGGCGGAGCCTTGAGCCGGCGTTCAGGCCGGGCGTTAGCCCGGATACGGAGGAGGAGAAGCGGTGGCAATAGAGCGGGTAGTCATCTGGCAAAATGTAGGCGTGAGATCATGTTCCGGAAAGGTATCTTTCCTATCGTACATCGAACATCGAGATAAGGGTGTGGAGCCGTGTTTGCAGACCGTAGAGATGCGGGCCGGCGGCTTGCCGCCAGGCTGCAGCATCTTCAGAAGCCGGACGTGAACGTGATTGGAATTCCCCGGGGAGGCGTGATCGTGGCCGCGGAGGTGGCGGCAGCGCTGAACGCTCCACTGGATGTGATCGTGCCCCGAAAGATCGGGGCGCCCTTCAACCCCGAACTGGCCATCGGCGCGGTGGCGCCCGACGGTACAATTTTTTACGACGAGGCCATGATCGGTTATGCCGGCATCGACCGCCAGGGCCTGGAGCAGCAGGCGGCCAAGGAACTGCAGGAGATCGGGCGGCGCCTGAGCGTCTATCAAGGCGCCCGGTCCGCCGGACGGGGCGCAGCCCCGGAATACCGGGGGCGCACCGTGATCCTGGTGGATGATGGCATTGCCACCGGTTACACAGTTCAGGCTGCCCTGCGCTCTCTGCGCCTGCAGGAGCCGAGCCGGCTGGTGCTGGCGGTGCCGGTCGCTCCCCCGGATTCCCTCGCCCGGCTCAGGCCGGATGCCGACGAGGTCATCTGCCTGCTTGTGCCGGAAGATTTTTATGCCGTGGGCCAGTTTTACAAGGATTTCCGCCAGACCACCGACCAGGAGGTCATCGCCGCCCTGGCGCATAACCGCGCCCGCCACGAGGCATAATCTTAACAGGGAAGCTAACATAAAAACAGCCGTCGTGGCTGTTTTTATGTTAGCTTCGGGTGCTGTACCGGCAGTTTCACGCCTCACAGCTTTGTGTCCGCCGCTCTAAGGCACAGGTGTCATAAGCGGCGGCGGCGGTACATTGCTGCATCCAGACGGTGCAGACTGGCGCCAGGGAGCGGGCGATGCAGTCGGCGAGCTGCATCACCAGGCAGAGGCGGGTGTTCTGTAGCACCAGGAACTCCAGGAAGCCGCCGACGTTTACCACCCCCGAGATAGAGACCTCGCCCACCGGAGGGAGGTCCTTGTGGACGCCCGTGCCCGGACACAGCGCACCGCGTCCGATAGAGACGGTGCCCACGTTCCTGGCCTGGCCAAGGCAGGCGTCCACCGCTACCACCAGCGGCCCCCGGTATTCCTGGTTGATCTTCTTGATGGTATCGGCCAGGTTGATGGCATGCACCGGCTCCTCCAGGGTGCCGTAGATCGGCAGCCCCGGCGCCAATTCCCGGGCGCGGCTGCCTACCAGTGGCCCCAGGCTGTCCCCGGTGAGGCGGTCGGTGCCGATAGCGACCAGCACCAGCGGCCGGCTCTGCTCCGGATCGATGTCCCGCAACAGGCGCCTCAGGAAAGAGGCGATCTGCCGGGTGGCACCAGTGTCATGCACGCTAACCCGCAGGTCATTAAGCGCATCGACACCCGTCTTGAAGGCAGCCCGATCGGCGCTCACCGGCAATCCCTCCCCTCGCCCGGCGCGTGAAGCACTTTAACTTCGCTTCGTTTGAATCGATCATCCGCTTATTTATAGTATTCCCGAGCGTGATATTTTCGAAACACAGTCCGCACAGGGCAGACCAAGAAATACATAATGATAAATATGATAAGTCCAGCACTCAACGGATATGCCTGGAATAATTTTCCTAACAACAATAACCGGGAAGCAGCATTGTAAGGCAAGGTCTCAACTTGAGTGCCGGATGCCAAGCGTTTGTACTGTATTGAGCGCTGGATGCCGGGACTCGCGTTTTACAGGCGTGGAAGCATTTCAAGATGATATGCTTATCCAGGCAATTATTCCCTGTTTCCGCATAGTTTTAAAGGGACGGGGGAGTGATGCTGTGGCCCGCGGGGAGAGGGGTTTGGCCTGGAAAATTGCGGCAACCTTTATCGGGGCGGTGGTCGGCGCCGGATTCGCCTCCGGCCAGGAACTGAGCCAGTTCTTTCTAGGCTACGGAATTGCCGGCCGGTATGGGGTCATCTGCTCCGGCCTGCTGTTCGCTCTCTGGGGAGTGTGGTTGTGTGAGTATTGCAACCGCTGGCAACTGGCGTCCTATGCCGATTACCTGCATTTCCTGGTGGGGGGCGTCGGGGCGTTTTGCGTCGATGCGCTGATCAGCCTGTATCTGTTCTGCTCTGTCTTTATCATGTTCTCTGCAGCCAACGCCCTATTCTCCGAGCACCTGGGCCTGCCCGCAGGATGGGGCGGCATCCTCACCGGCGTGGTGGTGTTGGCGGTACTCTGGGGCGGGCTGGAGTCCCTGGTCTCCTTCAACGTCCTCCTGGTGCCGCTGAAGTTTCTGGTCTGCCTGGCGGTTTTCACCCTGACCCGGGGTTTGGGCGGTCTGATGCCCCAGGCCGGAACGACCCTCATCATGCCGATCTTCCCCCACTGGATCGAGGCGACCCTGTTCTATGCAGGCTTCAACATGCTGGAGGCGATGGTGGTGCTGGTGCCTCTGAGCCAGCGGGCGACGGTCCGGGAGCGCCTGGCGGGCAATGTGCTGGGGGGTCTCGGACTGGGTGTCTTTGCGCTGCTGATCTTTCAGGTCCTGCTTCCCTTTCGGAGCCAGTTGGCGGGTTGGGAAGTGCCGATGCTGGTGGTGGCCGGGCTGGCGCATCCCGGCCTGCAGTGGTTCTACTTCGCCGTGCTGTGGGCGGCCATCCTCAGCACCGCGGCGGTGAGTTGCTACGGAGTGGCTACCAGGCTTCAGGGGCGCCTGGCCTATCGCCCCGCCCTCTTTCTGATCCTCATCCTGTCCCTGATCCTCGCCCGCTTCCAGTTCTCATCCCTGGTGCGCCTGATCTACCCGCTGTTCGGCGGCGTCGGCGTGTTGCTCCTGGCTGTTCAGGTTGCCCGGGCGTTGGGCCTGCGCCTTTCCCGGTAGCCAGGCATCCCAAAACAGGTGGCAAAAAGGATTTGTTACCGTGATGTGGAATTAAATCATGGAAATGGGGGAAATTGAGTGCCGTAGCACCAAGGAGGTACAGCAATGTCCGAGGACAAACTGACGCGCCAGTTGCCGGCCGTTCACGAACTGGTTAAGAAGGCCGCTTCCGGAAGGGAGCGTCCCTGTCCCCCGGGGCTGCTGACCGCGGCGACGCGTGAGGTGCTGGCCGCCTGGCGCCAGGCGATCCTGGAGCGGGGAGAGAGTCCTCCGGATCTCGATGGACTGGCGCGGGAGGTCGGGCAGCGGGTGGAGGCCAGGCTGCGCC
Organism: Thermacetogeniaceae bacterium; assembly: GCA_050013155.1. GTDB lineage: Bacteria > Bacillota > DSM-12270 > Thermacetogeniales > Thermacetogeniaceae > Palsa-1188. Next base: position 3,379 of record JBEKFU010000041.1, read on the forward strand.
CGAGCCTGCGACCGGTGATCAACGCTACCGGGGTGGTGCTGCACACCAACCTGGGCCGTGCCCCCCTGAGCGCCGAGGCCTGTGCCGCCATCGAGCGGGTGGCCCGGAGCTACTGCAACCTGGAACTCAATTTGGAAGATGGCAAGCGGGGTTCCCGCTACGACCACGTGGAACAGTTGTTGACCGCCTTAACCGGGGCCGAGGCCGCCCTGGTGGTGAACAACAACGCTGCTGCGGTGCTGCTGGTGCTCGATTCCCTGGCCCGCGGCCGGGAGGTGGTGGTCTCCCGGGGCGAGTTGGTGGAGATCGGGGGATCGTTCCGAATTCCGGAGGTGCTGGCCCGAAGCGGAGCAATCCTGAAAGAGGTGGGCACCACCAACAGGACCCACCCCTGGGACTATGAGCGGGCGATCGGCCCTGGTACCGCCATGCTCCTGAAGGTGCATCCCAGCAATTACCGGATCATGGGCTTTACACGCCAGGTCGCCGACGATGAATTGGTGGGCCTGGCTGCCAGGCATCAGGTAATCGTGGTGGAAGACCTGGGCAGCGGGGCGCTGGTGGATCTGGGCCGGTACGGTGTGGGGCCTGAACCCACGGTCCAGGCCAGCCTAGCGGCGGGGGTGGACATCGTCACCTTCAGCGGGGACAAGCTCCTGGGCGGGCCGCAGGCAGGCTTGATCCTGGGGCGCGCCGGACTGCTGCGCATCCTGAAGGAGAACCAGTTGCTGCGGGCGCTACGGGTCGACAAGTTCACCCTGGCAGCCCTGGAGGCTACCTTGCAGGCCTACTTACGGGAAGAGGCGGAGCAATCCCTGCCGGTGTTGCGGATGCTTACCGTCACGCCGGCCAGGCTGCAGCAGCGGGCTGAGGACCTGCAAAAGCTGCTGGCCGGGCGCCTGGGCGCCGGCTGCGAGATCGCCGTGCGCAAGGGCTGTTCGAGGGTGGGGGGAGGCGCCCTGCCCCTGGAGGAACTGCCGACCACCCTGGTGGAACTGCGCCCGGTGCGCCTCAGCGCAGCCGGCCTGGCGGAGCGCCTGCGACGCGGCGACCCCCCGGTGCTGGCGCATATCCAGGAGGACTGCGTATTGCTCGACCCCCGCACCCTCGGTGAGGATGAGGCTGAACTGCTGGTGGATGCAGTGGCTGCAGCAATAGAGGCCTGATGCCGGAAGTCAGAAGTCGGAATAGAAGCCTGATGTTGGGAGTTCGACATTCAATTCTTATGGGCATCATCCTTTAGCCAATTAGTCTTCAATCGAACCTCGAAACTTCTCCTCCGCATCCGGGCTGCGCCCGGCCTGAACGCCGGCTCAAGGCTCCGCCTTGGCTGAAAGCCCGCCGGCACACCGGGAATGCGGAGCACAGGGAACTTCGAACCTCGAGGGGTGAGTGGGGTGGAATCCTTCATCATCGTCGGTACCGCCGGGCACGTGGACCACGGCAAGACCCAACTGGTCAAGGCTTTAACCGGCGTGGATACGGATCGCCTGAAGGAGGAACAGGAGCGGGGGATCTCCATCGAACTGGGGTTCGCCCCCCTGTACCTGGACAGCGGCGTGGTGGCCGGGATCGTGGACGTCCCCGGTCATGAGCGGTTCGTCAAGAACATGCTGGCCGGCGCCGGGGGCGTGGACCTGGTCCTGTTGGTGGTGGCGGCGGACGAGGGCGTGATGCCTCAGACCAGGGAGCACCTGGACATCTTGGACCTGTTGCATGTGCAGAAGGGGATCGTGGTCCTCACCAAGACCGACCTGGTCGACCAGGACTGGCTGCAGTTGGTGCAGGAAGAGGTACGGGACCTGCTGGCCGGCACCCGCTTTGCCGGTGCCCCGATCATTCCTGTCTCCTCGATCACCGGAGAGGGCCTCGATCGGTTGCGGATGGCCCTGAAGGAGATGGCCGACACAGTGCGGCCCAAGCCCCGGACCGGCCCCGCCCGCCTGCCCATCGACCGGGTCTTCACCATCACCGGGTTCGGCACGGTGCTGACCGGAACCCTGTTCAGCGGCAGCATCCGCTCCGGGGATGTGCTGGCGGTCATGCCCGCGGAGGTGCAGGGACGAGTGCGCTCCCTGCAGGTGCACGGCAAAAAGACCGAGGAGGCCCACGCCGGCCAGCGGGTGGCGGTAAACCTGGCCGGGGTGGATGTGGGCGAGGTGGAGCGGGGTGAGGTCCTGGTAACCCCCGGGGCCTTCACGCCGGTTCATCGCCTGACCACCTGGCTTCACGCCCTGCAGGGCGCTCCCCGTCCCCTGAAGAACTGGCAGCGGGTGCGGTTCCACCTTGGCGCCAAGGAGACCCTGGGCCGCCTGCGGCTGTTGGACCATGACGAACTGCAGCCAGGAGCCGACGCCTTTGTGCAGATCGAGCTGGAGGAGCCGGTAGTGGCCGCTGTCCATGACCGGTTTGTGATCCGGCGGTACTCCCCGGTCACTACCGTGGGCGGCGGGGAGGTTGTAGAGGTGGGAGGCCTCCGGCACCGCCGCTTCCGGGCCGAGGTGCTGGAGCGGTTGGAGCGTAAGCTGTCGGGCAGCCCGTTCACCCGCTTGAGCGAGGAACTGCAGACGGCGCGCGGCCCCGTCACCCCCGGGGACCTGTCCGTCAAGGCCGGTCTCACCACGGACGAGGCGCAGCGGTATCTAAAAGAAATGCAGGAGTCCGGAGACCTTTTCCTGTACCACCTTGGGAGTGAGACCTACGCAGTCACCGCTGCCCTGATGGCCGCCTGGGAGCAGGCGGTGGAGGCGGCGCTGCAGCAGTACCATCAGCAGTTCCCGTTGCGCAACGGCTATCCCAAGGAGGAACTGCGCTCCCGGATCTTCAGCGCCATTCCTCCCCGGCTTTACCAGGCGCTGCTGGACAAGTGGGCAGTGGACCGGAAGGTGGCGCTTGACGGCCAGACTCTGGCCCGGCCTGACTTCAGCGTACACCTGACACCGGGGCAACAGGAGACCTGCGAAGAGGTGATCGTCAAACTGCAGGCCCAGCCCTTTGCCCCACCTGCCATAGAGGAACTGCGGTCGCTGTTCGGAGACCTGGAACTGTTTCAATATTACCTGCAGCAGGAGAGCCTGGTCAAGGTGGGCGAGGAGTTCTACTTTTTGAAAGAGGCGACGGATCAGGCCTGGCAATTATTGCAGGAGTTTCTGGTCAGGAATGGTACGGTCACCGTGGCAGAGGCCAGGGACCTGTTGGGTACATCGCGACGCTACTGCTTGCCGCTGCTGGAATTCTTCGATCAGTCCAGGAAGACCCGGCGCCTTGGGGATAAGCGGGTGCTTTATCGGCCACAATAGCTTAAAAAATGTCGAGAAAAAATGTCGAGAGCGAATAATTATGAAAGGGATTTTCCATTAGCCGCCGAATATAACTTTTTATAGATCGTCAGAGACAACAGGAGATTGGGGGGAAGGGGGTAGAGCCCGGCACAGCGTTCCGGGTAGGAATAAGGCTTTTAGTTGAGACGAGTCCAGGCAAGAGAATAGCGTGTTAGCTGTGTTAGAGAGGAAGCCAGGCGCAACGGCGCACCCGGTAGCGATGGTGCGCGAGTTCCGCGTCCGGCAAAATGATTTAGGCCGGAGTCGCCTGCGACGATTAAGGAACAGGTTTGGAGAGCAAGGAGAATAGTAAGAAGAAAATAGAGGGGGTTTGATAATTTTGATGAAACGTACGAAATGGGTCGCGCTTTTACTGGTTGTGCTGTTTGTGTTTTCAGTGGCGCTCGCCGGCTGCGCCCCAAAGACGCAGTCCAATGTAATCAAGATCGGTCTGATCGTGCCGCTCACCGGCAACGTGGCGACATTCGGCCAGTCGATCCAGAATGCCTTTAATCTGGCGATCAAGCAGGCCGGCGGTACGGTAGGGGGCTACACGATCCAGACCGTGATGGCCGATGACCAGAACACCGCCAATCAGGCTACCGCCGTGGCGACCAAGCTGTGCACCCAGGACAAGGTGTCGGCTATCGTCGGTTCCGCCACCTCCCTGACCACCATCCCCATCTCGGTGGTCTGCGAGCAGTACCACGTGCCCTTTGTGACCCCGACCGCCACCAACGTCAGGGTCACGATGGACCCCAACAGGAAACTTTATGCTTTCCGGGCGTGCTTCATCGACCCGTTCCAGGGCCTGGCGGGCGCCACCTTTGACTACAACAACCTGCACGCCAAGACGGCCGCCGTCATGTTTGACGAGACCAACGCTTACAGCTCCGGGCTCAAGGACAACTTTGTGAAGGCCTTCACCCAACTCGGCGGCAAGATCGTGGCCCAAATGGCCTACACCACGAACGACACCGACTTCTCGGCCGACCTGACCCAGATCGCCAAGCTGAACCCGGACGTCCTCTACCTGCCCGACTACTACCAGAAGGTCAGCCTGATCGGCGGGCAGGCCCGTAACCTTGGTGTCAAGTCCACCTTCATGGGCGGCGACGGTTGGGACTCCTCGGACCTCAACTTTGCAGTGATGAATGGCGGCTACTTCACCAACCATTACTCGGCAGACGATCCGAGCCCCATGGTCGTGAAGTGGGTCAGCGATTACAAGGCTGCCTACGGCTCCGTGCCGGATGCTCTGGCCACCCTGGGCTACGATGCGACCCTGATCGTCCTGCAGGGGATTAGAAGCGCCCAGTCTACCGACCCGACCAAGATCCGGGACGCCATCCAGAACCTCAATGGCTACCAGGGAGTTACGGCCAAGTTCAGCTTCGGCCCGGACGGCAACCCGGTCAATAAGCCGGCGGTCGTCTTGCAGATTAACGGCCCGGCGAAGAAGTATAACTTCATCACCGAGGTGGCGCCATCGTAAGGTAAAAAAGGAAAGGGGCGGCTCTTACGGGGGCGCCCCTTTTCAATGTATACTGTCGCACACTGCGGAGGGGTAACAAGTGGTAACGTTTTTCCAACAAGTCGTAAACGGTTTGCAACTCGGTTTGGTCTATGCCCTGATTGCCCTCGGTTACACCATGGTCTACGGGATCGTCAAGCTGATCAACTTCGCCCATGGTGATGTGTTCATGGTAGGCGCCTTTATGGGCTACATCGGCTACACCTTCATCAAGCTCCCCTGGCCGGTGGCACTGGTCATGGCGCTGCTCACCTGCGCCGTGATCGGGGTCATCAACGAGCGCCTCGTCTACAGGCCGCTACGCTATGCCGCCAAGATCAGCGCTCTGATCAGCGCCATCGGCGCCTCCTTTTTTATCGAATATTTCACCAGTCTCAACTTCGTTTTCACCCCCAACTACATCTCATTCACTCCGCCAATCAAGGAGATCACCTGGATCGTCGGAGGGGTCAGGATCACCGACATCCAGGTGGTCATCCTGGTCACGGTTGCCGCCTTCCTGGCGCTGTTGCAACTGCTGATTTTCCGGACGAAGTTGGGATTGGCCATGCGCACCGTCTCCTTCGACCATGACGCCGCCCGCCTGATGGGAGTCGACGTCGACAAGACGATCTCCTTCACCTTTTTCGTCGGCTCAGGCCTGGCCGGGATCGGCGGCGTGCTGTTCGGCTTTGCCTACCCGCAGATCTGGACGTTCATGGGGGTGATGACCGGTCTCAAGGCCTTCATCGCCGCCGTGCTGGGCGGTATCGGCATCCTCCCGGGAGCGGTGCTGGGGGCATTGATCATGGGGCAGGTCGAGATCTTGACGTCCGCCTACATCTCTTCCCAGGCCCGTGACGCCATCGCCTTCGCCATCCTGATCATCGTACTGCTGATCAGGCCGTCGGGGATCCTCGGGCGCAACGAGCCAGAGAAGATATAGGAGGTGGTGTCGTGAACAAGACAAAGCAGATGGTCCTGGCCCTGGTGGGTGTGGCGGTGCTGGATCTCGTTCTCTGGATATTAATCAGGATTGGGATCATCGGCCCCTACTGGCAGATTATCTTGAATGAGTCGATGATCTATGTCATCGGCGGCTTGGGCTTGAGTATCATCTACGGCTTTACCGGGCAGTTCTCGCTCGGCCATGCCGCCTTCGTGGGCATAGGCGCATACTGCGCCGGCTGGTTTGCCATCACCTTCAGCCACTATGGCATATGGGCATCTCTGGGGTCGCTGGTGGTCGGCATGGTCAGCGCAGGGCTGGTCGGCTACCTGATCGGCGTGCCGATCCTGCGGCTGAAGTCCGACTACCTGGGGATCGCCACCCTGGGCTTCAACTTCATCGTCTACGACGGGATGCAAAATTCCGACAAGCTATCTTCTGTCTTGGGCGGAGCGCAGGGGATGACCGGTGTCCCGCAGTTTCAGACCTTTGAGTGGTACTTCGTGACGGCGGTGATTGTATTCATCCTGGTCAGGAATCTGGTTTTTTCCAGTCATGGCCGGGCGTGTACGGCGATCCGGGAGAACGAGACGGCGGCGGATGTGGTGGGGGTAAGCCCGGCCAGAACGAAGATCATGGCTTTCACCGTCGGGTGCGTTCTGGCAGGACTGGGTGGCGCCCTGTATGCCCACAACTATCCGTACGTGAACCCTGACTCCTTCAGCTTCCTGGAATCGATCAACTACCTGATCATCGTGGTGCTGGGCGGCCTGGGCAGCATGACCGGGACGGTGATCACAGCCGTCGGCTGGGCATTCCTGCTGGAGGTACTGCGGATGTTTCTGAGCCTGCTGGGCCCGTCCTTTATTAATTTGCGTGGCGTGCTCTACGCCCTGATCCTGGTTATAGTCATCATCTTAAGGCCGCAAGGCATTTTTGGCGGCATAGAGGCATCCTTCCTGGTGCCGCACATCGGAAGGAGGAAGTCAGATGCCGCTGCTGGAAGTTAAGAACCTGGGGATCAACTTTGGCGGCCTGCGGGCTGTCAACAAGTTTGACCTGGACATCCAAGCGGGGGAGATCGTCGCCATCATCGGGCCGAACGGGGCCGGAAAGACCACGGTCTTCAACATGCTGTCCGGCTACTACCTGCCAACGGACGGGACGATCGCCTTCAAGGGCTGTACGATGAATGGCCTGAGGCCCTTTCAGGTAGCACAGCGGGGCATCGCCCGCACCTTCCAGAACATCCGGTTATTCCCGCAGATCTCGGTGCTGGACAATGTCCGCATTGCCTTTCACCCCAGGGTGGGCTACAATATGCTGGATTCCATCCTGCGCACGCCCCGGTTCAAGGCCAGGGAGGCGGAACTGACCGGGCGCTCCATGAACCTGCTGGCCGTCTTCGGATTGGAGGACAAGGCGGAGATCAAGGCCAGCGGCCTCCCCTACGGCGCCCAGCGACGGCTGGAGATTGCCAGGGCGATGGCGGTGCAGCCGGACCTGCTGCTGTTGGACGAGCCGGCAGCGGGCATGAACCCGTCGGAGGTGCAGCAGTTGGTGGAGCTGGTGCGGTTTGTCAAAGAAAAGTTCGACGTGACTGTGTTATTGATCGAACATCAGATGGGTCTGGTGATGAACCTCTGTGAGCGGTTGATAGTGATGGACTTTGGAGAGATCATCGCCAGCGGCCTGCCGCAGGAAGTCCGCGACAATCCGAAAGTGCTCGAGGCTTACCTGGGAAGGGGGGCTGTCGCATGATGCTGGAAGTCAAGAACCTGGAGGTTTTCTACGGCAGCATCCGCGCCCTGCACGGCATCTCCTTCGAAGTGAACAAGGGGGAGATCGTCACCCTGATCGGGAGCAACGGCGCCGGCAAGACGACTACTCTGCGCAGTATCTCAGCCTTGAACAGGGCACAGGGCGGCGAGGTCATCTTCGACGGCAAGCCGATCACCAACCTGAAGCCGCACCGGATCGTCAAAATGGGCATCTCCCACGTGCCCGAGGGGCGCAAGATCATCGGCAGCCTGACGGTACTGGAAAATTTAATGATGGGCGCCTATATCCGCAGCGACAAGGCGGGCATCCAGGAGTCCCTGGAGGAGGTCTTCAGCCGCTTTCCGAGACTCAAGGAAAGAGCGAAGCAGTTGGGCGCCACCCTCTCCGGTGGCGAGCAGCAGATGCTGGCCATCGGGCGCGGCCTGATGGCCAAGCCGGAGTTATTGCTGCTGGATGAGCCGTCCATGGGCCTGTCCCCGATCCTGGTGGAAGAGATCTTTGACATCATCTCCAGCATCAATAAGCTGGGGACTACCATCCTGCTGGTGGAGCAGAACGCCTTCATGGCCCTGCAGGTCGCTCACCGGGGCTACGTGCTGGAAACCGGAAGGGTCGTCCTGTCCGGGCCGTCGGAGAAACTGCGGGCGGACGAGCAGGTGCGCGCCGCCTACCTGGGGGAAATTGCCTAACGGCAATTTCAGAGGTAAGAAGCCGGAGGTCGGAAAAAGTAAAAAACTTCTGGCGCCGGTTATATTCCGGCCTTTGTTCTAAAAAGCATGCAAGTCTGACATGCAAGTCCGACGTCAGACTTTTCATGCATCCGGCATCCGTTATGAGAGGAGTGGGTCAAGTGCTGGTACGCGACCACATGACGCTAGACCCGGTCACCATCACGCCGCAAAACACCATCGCTGACGCCGTCGTCCTGTTGCGGGAGAACAATATCCGCCGCCTGCCCGTAGTGGACAAGGGCAAGCTCGTGGGGATCATGACCGACCGCGACCTGAGGGAGGTGTCCCCCTCGCCGGCGACCTCGCTGAGCATCTTCGAGATCAACTACCTGCTCTCCAAGATGACTATCGACAAGGTGATCAAAAAGCAGAAGCTGATCACCATCGGGCCGGACGCCTACCTGGAAGAAGCTGCCCTGCTCATGCGCCAATATGGGATCGGCGCCCTTCCTGTGGTCGAGGACGGCAAGCTGGTGGGGATCATCACCGAGAGCAACATCTTCGACGCTTTCATCGAGATCATGGGTCTGCACGAGCCGGGCACGCGCCTCAACCTGGGGGTCGAGGACAAGCCGGGCGAATTGGCCAAGATCGTTGATACCATTTTCAAGCACGGCGGTGACGTGTCCCACCTGACGGTGTTCGGCAAGGGCACACTGGTGATCCAGTTGCGGAACGAGGAGGCCGGCTCCATTGTCGAAGACCTGGTCAAGCAAGGCCTGACTGTGAAATCGGTGGCCTGGCGGGGACGGAACAACAAGTAGCCCTTCTGGCCTGCATACCCACACCAAAAGACTTCCGGCGCGCTGCAGGTGATTGCCAAGGCGCGCCGATTTTTCTCACGATGACTACCCGCTCTAATACCCCCGCTTCCGTGCCGGGGCATGCCGGATCCAGGGAATCTGGCGCGGCGGTACCAGGAAACAGGGCGCCACCCGACGCCGCTCTCCCAAGCTTGACTTTGTATCCCGAAATTATTATTCTTTGAAAGAACAGGGAATTCAAGGGAGATGGAGACCATGCTGGGCTGGGTATGCGCCTACACACCCGAAGAGGTCTTTGCAGCCCTGGGGATAGAATCCTACCGTCTCTGCGGTGAGCAGCAGGCGACTGCCATGCAGCACCTGCTTCCGGTCAACATCTGCCCCCTGGTCAGGGCCTGCCTGAGCGAGGCGGGCGCCCGCAACAGCGGGTGCGATGGCGCAGGGATGGGAACCCCATTGTCAGGGGTGGTGATGGCGGCAGCCTGCCCGGCCCTGGTACACCTGGCCAACGCCTTTCAGCATGACCGCGGCCGCAGCGGTCGATTTTTCGTGCACCTGCTGGACCTGCCCCGCACCCTTGGCCGGGAGAACGAGGGCGCCTGCCTGGCCTTTGCCGCATCACTGCGGGATCTGGCCGGGCGCCTGAGCGAATTCTACGGGGTGGCCTGGGATGATGGCGCTTTCCTGGACGCTATCGAGCGACAGCAGCAGGTGCGGCTGCTGCTGCGGGAGATCTACCGCATGCGCCAGGAGCGACCGGAGCAGTTCCGGGCGGCAGGCATCCTGGAGTTGGTGCGCACCGCCGGTCGTACCCGGAAAGAGGAGTTGGCCCCGCTGCTGCGCAGCCTGGTTGCTTCCCTGCGGGATGCCGGCGCGAGCGGCAGCCAGGATGGCGGATCGGCAGCTGCCCTACAACTGGAGTGTCTGCGGCGACAGGGCTCCCCTCGGGGACCGCGCCTGTTGGTGACCGGCAGCCCGCTGCCGACGGCCTGTCTCGACCTGATCGAGGACCTCGGCGGGAATGTGGCCGGGGATGACCTTTGCCATGGATACCGCTACTGCCTCCCCAACGTTGAAGAGGATCTGGCCGGCGGCGGGACCGACCTCTTCCTGGCCCTTTCCCGCGGCTATCTGCAACGCCCGGCCTGCCCCCGGATGCTTCCAGGAGAGGCGCGGTTCGCCTACCTGCAGGCGCTGGTCAGGGAATGCCGGGCGCAGGGCGTGGTCTATCATGCCCTGAAGTTCTGCGATACCTCCCTCTATGACTACGCCCTGCTGCGCAGCCGGTTTATAGAGGCGGGCATCCCGATGCTCTACCTGGAGACCGAGTACCGGGACGCCGGCCTGGAGCAGGCTCGCACCCGCATCCAGGCCTTTCTGGAGTTGCTCGGCTCTGACTCCACCCCTGTCCGGAGCTGATCCGGCCAGGGAGCGCCAAACAGAAGGCCAGGTGAAACGATGGACTTCGACGGCTTCTTGCGCAGCCTGCTATGGGAGCGGCAACGGTGGAACAGGGTGTTGTCATCCCCCCTCACTTATAGCCTGTTGAACGGGTTTCTCAGGCTGACCAGGGCCAGTTGCCCACTGGAGGCCGTATACCGGACGGGGCTGTTTGCCTTGAACGAGATCGGCCGGGCCTACACCGGCAAGGCGCCAGTGGTCTGGTCGAGCGCCTACTTTCCGGTAGAACTGGTCTGGAGCCTGGACCTGTGCCCCTTCTCTCCGGAAGTGGCCGCTGCTTATATAGCGGAGCTGGGCTTTGCCGAAGAGACCATGAACATGGGAGAGCAGGCGGGCTACAGCCGGGATATCTGCTCCTTTCACCGCTGCATAGCCGGCGCCGCTGCGGCCGGCAACCTACCCCGGCCGGCAGCCCTGCTGGCCAGCACCCAACTGTGCGACGGAGCGCCGCTGCTGTTCCAGAACCTGTCCGCTCTCTATGAGGCCCCGGCGCTGGTCCTGGACGTCCCTTACAGCTCCGGCCCGGAGGCGGAACACTATGTGGCCGGGCAACTGGAACAGGTATGGCTCAGCCTGGCGGAGTTGACCGGCCAGCGGCCAGACCCGGCCAGGTTGGCGGAGGCGGTATCCCGGAGCGAGGAATTCCGGGCGCAGATGCAGCGGGTAAACGAACTGCGCTGCCGGGTGCCGTCGCCGGTATCCGGGATCGACATGCTCGGCTTTATCTACCTCTTTTTTATCGGCCAGGGCAGCCGGGAGGCGGCGGAGATCAGCGCCACCCTGGCCAGCGAGATCGAGAGCGACTGCGAGGCAGGTGTCCGGGTAGGACAACATGGTACGGGCAGGCAATCAGGTGCACGGCCGGAGAAGCACCGCCTGCTCTGGATGCACCTGAAACCTTACTACAGCAATGAATTGATGAACTTTGTGGAACAGCAGGGCGCCGTGCTGGCCATGGAGGAATTTAGCCACATTTACTGGCCGCCCCTGGATCCGGAGCAGCCCTTCTTCAGCCTGGCCAGGAAGCTCCTGTCCCATTTTGCCTTCAAGCCGGTCACCGAACGCATCCGGGTGATGGCGGAACTGGCCCGGAAGTACCGGGTGGACGGGATCGTGCACTTCTCGCACCACGGCTGCCGCCAGGCGAGTGGAGGCGCCCTGATGATCAAGGAGGCCCTGCAGGAGGAGGGGTGGCCGGTGCTGGTCCTGGAGGGAGACTGCGTGGATGGAAGGAACGAGGCCTGCGGTGGAATGCTGACCCGCATGCAGGCTTTTATGGAGATATTGCAGGAAAGGAAGCTGGGGTGGTGAGGGCGCAATGATTACAGCAGGGATCGATGTTGGCTCTCTCTCTACGGATGCGGTCCTGTTGCGGGACGGAGAGGTGCTGGGCTTTATCATCATCAATACCGGGGCCATGGCCCGGGCAGCGGCGGAGCGTGCCTTCGAGCAAGTCCTGGCCACGGCAGGACTACAGGCCTCGGACGTGGACGCCGTGATCGCTACCGGCTATGGCCGGATGAGCGTTCCTTTTGCTGACAGCCAGGTCACCGAGATCTCCTGCCACGGCCGGGGATCGGCATGGCTATCCCCCGGGGTGCGGACGGTGATCGATATCGGCGGCCAGGACAGCAAGGCGATCCGCATCGACGGCAAGGGGAACGTGGTGGACTTTTTGATGAACGACAAGTGCGCCGCCGGCACCGGGCGCTTCCTGGAGGTGATGGCCCAGCGGCTGGAACTGGCGCTGGATGACATGGGCCGTGAGGATCAGCAGGCTGCCAGGGCCGCCCAGATCAGTAGCATGTGCACGGTGTTCGCGGAGTCGGAGGTGGTCTCCCTGATCGCCCAGGGGGTGCCCCGCCCGGAGATCGTCCGCGGCCTGCACCGCTCCATTGCCGAGCGTACCGCCGGGCTGGCCAACCGGCTCGGCCTGACCCCAGAGGTGATGATGACTGGCGGTGTGGCCAAAAACCCTGGTGTGGTCAGGGCGCTGTCGGAGAAGCTGGGCGCCAGGATCGCCCTGCCCCCGGAGCCACAGATCGTTGGCGCCCTTGGAGCGGCATTGATCGCCCAACACAAACACGCCCGGCAGTCCGTATAAACAGCCGCTAAACAGTGAAGCCAGCGCCTGATCGACTCATACCAGTATTTTATGGTAGAATAAATCCGGACGGGGGCGGATTGTGCCTGGTGGTGCGCCTGGACTTCAAATCCAGTGAG
>JBEKFU010000042.1:0-14657 GCA_050013155.1 Thermacetogeniaceae bacterium
TCCAGCAGGCCCTTGAACTCGGGGCCCCGGTGGTTGATCATCGGCCTGGCCAAGGCCTGCAGCACTTCTTGCGGGACCGGTGTTGGCCCCGGCAGCATCAGAAGCTGTTTTTCCTTCATCGACCTTTCCTCCTTAGCTCGATTCCTGGGCTCGAACCACGATGACTACCGGCTGAACCTCGACTAAATACAGTTGGAACCCTATAAAAACAAAACCCCCGTCTCCAATAACTGGGACGAGAGGCCTTACCCGCGCTACCACCCAAATTGGCGCCGGCCTTCCGGCCGTCACCCGCTCAAGAGGGCCGTAACGTGGCCCGGCGTATCCCTTCGCCGGCTGGCAACCGTTTGCGGGATCGGCTTCGGGGTGGATTCGGGCTGCCTGCTGCTGGCTTGCACCAACCGCCAACTCTCTGGGAACACAGGACCGCCGTACTGGCCCCCGTCATCGCTGCTTTGCAATATTTTTTCAAGCCCATGTAACCGTTGTAACCTATAGCAAGCCAGCCACGGCAGGCCTCGACATCTCAAATAATATTAAGGCGTATTATAGCACATGCTTTTAGTAAAGCGCAATCAATTATTCCTCAATTTTTCCTAATTTTTCGTAAAGAAACCACTACGACACCATCGGGAACCATCAGAGGGACGAAAATCAGATCCTCCTCCAGAGGGTTGCCGGCCCGTCCCGTGTTTCCTGCAACCCTGATCACAATGTTGGCGTGGTTGGGGCATACTCCGGCGCAGATGTTGCATTCCCAACCACAGCCCAGGCACTGGCCCGGTTCGTCGTCCAATGCGCCCGCACTCCGTAGCATCCCCCTTCGGCCATGAACGTCCGACTGGCGCCGCTCGACGTCCAAAGAGGCGTCTGCAACCTTTGCAGCAGGCTCAGGAGCCGGCCAGGCCGAAGCTGCACCGCGGGAAGCGGCACTCGGGGCAGGTCCTGCACAGGCCGCCATGGCCCATGGACACGATATCCCGCCGGGTCAACCGCTCGCCGATCAGCAACCGCGGCAGCACCAGGTCCAGGATGGTGGTGTGAAAATACATGCCGCAGGCGGGTACACCGATGATGGGAACCTTGCCCTGATAGGCAAGCAGGAACATCGCCCCGGGCAGCACCGGCGCCCCGTATATCTCGATCCTCGCCCCGCTCAGGGAGATCCCCTGGGGGGTCACATCATCCGGGTCCACGGACATGCCGCCGCTGACCAGCAATAACTGGGCCCCGGCGGCGACCATACCGGTGATCAGTCCCGCTATCCGCTCTGCATCGTCCGGCGCATACTGGAAGTCCGTCACCCGCGACCCGAAGGATGACACCTTGTCCCGCAACACCGGCCCGAACCGGTCCCTGATCCGCCCGTGAAAGACCTCATTGCCGGTGACGATGATGCCCACATCCAGTGCCCGGTATTCGACGACGCTGACCGTTGCGCCCATACTGGCAGCGATCTGCTCCACCGACCGCACCACTTCCTCCTTGACCGCCAGGGGGATCACTTTGGTACCGGCCAGCAGATCGCCGGCAGCCACCGGGGTATTGTTCGGCAGGGTGGAAAGTACTACCGACGGTATATCATTGATCGCTTCCAGCGCTGCAACATTGATCTTCAACAGGCCAGACCTGGAGGCAAAGAGGTTGACCCGGCTCTCCTGGGGCTCGGAACAGGTGACACCGGCGCCGGCCGCAGCGCGGCCCAGGCGGATCCCGGCCTCGTCCTCATGAACCTCGTCCGGTTCCAGTTCCAGCACGTAGATGCTGTCCTTGCCCATCCGGAGCAGTTCAGGAATATCCTCGACAGCAATGCGGTGCCCCTTCTTGTAGGCCGCCCCCTTGAAGACGCCCGGAACAACCTTGGTCAGGTCATGTGACAATACCCGGCCGACAGCCTCTTCCACCCGTATCTTGCTTGCCCGCACGTTTATCCCTTCCGATTAAATATAATCCATTATATAGCTAATAAGAGAAATAGACAAAGCTTCGGTTATTACAATCCTGAGCATGGCTGGCTTTCACCTCTCTTGGCGTGGCTCTATCATACGGGGTAAAGCAAGAGGGCACGGGAATAAACGCTCCCGCGCCCTCTGTCTCTTACCTGAGAGTTTCGGCTCCCCTTAAAAATATTAACCATGTTTCAGGCTGCCACAATCATTGTCCCTGCTTTGCCGTCCAGCGCCTTGAGCGCCTCGCCCAAGAAGCCGATGATCGCAAATTTTCCACCTGCCTCGATAAACCGGCAGCAGGCCTCGACCTTGGGACCCATGCTGCCTTTTTTAAATTGCCCTTCGTCCAGGTACTTCCGTGCCTCTTTCACCGTCAGTCGAGACAACCACTCCTGAGTTGGTTTACCGTAATCTATCGCTACTGCCGGTACATCGGTCAGGATCATAAATACATCTGCACCGAGACCAGTAGCCAGTCGCTGCCCGCCCAGGTCTTTGTCAATTACTGCCTCAACTCCCCGAAGCGCACCATCTACCTGCCTGATTACAGGGATCCCGCCCCCGCCGTTGCAAATTACTGTAGTGTGTTCCTTGGCCAGTTCACGTATTGCTTTTAGTTCGATTATTTCCAGCGGATTTGGCGAGGGCACCACCTTGCGCCATCCCCGCCCGGCATCCTCGATCCAGACTTCGCCCTCAGCAATTCTCCTGCGGGCATGATCCTCGCTGTAGAACGGCCCCACTGGCTTAGAGGGGCGCTGAAAGGCAGGATCGTCAGCCGAGACCAAATCCTGAGTAACAACACTTACCACACGCCAGTCATTAAAACCCTGCTTACAAAATTCGTTGTACAATTCTTGCTGGATCATGTAGCCGATCATACCCTGGCTTTCGGCCCCACAAACATACATAGGCATGGCAGGAACAGCGTCCGTGGCCTCGTTCTGAATCAGAATGTTACCAACCTGCGGTCCATTGCCGTGGGTTAACACTATCTTGTACCCCTTCGCTAACAATGACACTATCTGACCGCAAGCGGCCCTTACATTCTTCAATTGCTCGTCAATTGTACCTCTTTGACCAGGCTGGAGAATTGCATTTCCTCCGAGAGCAACCACCACTAACTGGTTCATCGCGCCTTTCCTCCAACTGCGTCTAAATCAACCGTCCCCTGAATGGGCGGGGCTTAGAAACGCCCACCCATTGTAACTGCCAAAACCGCTTTTTGCAGGTGCAACCGGTTCTCGGCCTCGTCGTAAAGCCATGACACTTCCGGATCATCGATCAGATCACTGGAAGCCTCACTATCCCGGTCAATAGGCATGCAGTGAATCATGTGCGCATGATTGGTCAGTTTATCCCTCTTCTCGCGGGTGAACTGCCAATCCCTGTATTTCCCGGCGATAGTCAGTTCTTCTTCTTGAGAATGCATGTGATAATCCATTGTCACCCAGACACGCGGGTAAACAACATCGGCATCTTTGAGGGCCTCATCGAAGTCTTCGACTTCCCTGAACTCGGTTCCGTTCATGGCTGCGTACTCCTTGCCAAGATCGAAAACACCAGGAGTGAAGGTGTATTCAGGCGGATGAGCTACGGTAACTTCCATGCCGTACCGGGCAGCCAGAATCGCCGCTTCCTGCGTTGATGCCCAATCTCGCAACTGGTTGGAATACGCCCAGGTTACTACCAATTTTTTGCCCCTGAGGTCGCCCACCTTCTCCTTCATGGTCATCAGGTCGGCCATTGCCTGGCAGGGATGCCAGATGTCGGACATCATATTGATGACCGGAATGCTGGCATACTTGGCAAACGCCTGGATGATTTCGGTCGCCCTGCCGAATTCCGGAACGGACCTGGTCAGGAGCCTGATACCGATACCGTCCACAAAACGGCTCAGGACTTCGGCGGTATCCTTGATGCTCTCACCCTTGCCCGTCGGGTTAGGATCGAGGGTCAGCCGCATATTTCCCGGATTGACATACTGGGCATGGCCGCCCAGTTGGGTCATGGCCGTCTCGAAGGAGTGGCGGGTACGGGTCGAGTCATTGAAAAAGAGCATCACATAAGTCTTTTTATCCAGGGAGTTCAGCGGGATTCGTGCATAGTGACGGCGTTTAAAATCTGCTGCCACATCGAGCAGAATATCCAACTCCTCTTTTGTCCAATCCTTGGTACTAATGAAGTCCTTGCCTTTTAAATCAAACCAGGCCATTGTTTTTCTCCTTTCAAAATTAGCTTGCCCCTGAAAACCCACCGGCTTGTCCGATGGGATGAAAGAGGCGCTTGAATGTCAACTATAAAGCATTAGCGGCTGAAATTTTATCAAATTTGTGGCGCTTCCCGGCAAAGCTACCAAATTGCTTTATTGCCGTGTGTTATTGACGAAAGCACGTATGTAGCCACATGGCGAATTAGTGGAACAGATGTCGTTTGCATGATGTCGGATGTAAGAATTTTTTTCCGGCCTCTGACATCCTGCCTCTGACTCCATTTATGCCTTAGGCCGGGTCGCGCTCGATCTCGAATGTCAAGCAGTGAGGCCCGCCACCGCCCATCAGGAACTGGCCGAGATCTGGATCTACGACCGTCAATCCGGCTGCGCGCATGGCCGCATTTACCTCGACATTCTGTTTCAGGGAAAGGACCTTGTCGTTTCCAAGAGGCAGCAGGTTCAGGAATGTGGTCCCCTTGGCCACTCTCGCCGGGAAGTCCAGAACCTCGAAGCCTCGACCCTTCAGAAATCCCATGAAATATTCCGGAAGGGCATCTGAGCAGGTAACGGCAAGTTTCGGAGCGATCACGCTAAAGATCATGTCCAGGTGATTCCATTTTGAATGAAACTCGACGGGAATTACTTCAATTCCCAGCGGTCTTAAAATCTCGGTAGCCTCGTCGATGCCTGTATTGGTGCTCCGATTCCCACATCCGACACACAGGGTATGATCATCGACGTACCAGCAGTCTCCCCCTTCAAAAGCCCCCTTAGTGACCTTGCCATAAATGGGGATGTTATGTCTCTGGAAGACTTTTTCCGCTACCAGTTCCTCGCCCTTACGCTCAAGGTAACGGAACCGTCCTACCACCGCACCCGCTCCGGTCATGCAGCCCCAGTCGCGGGCGTATATCTGCCAATGTAAATTCGGATCGAGATCGAACCAGATAATGTCGACTCCGTTCTCCTCCAACGCCGCAACCATTTCAGCATGCTGGGCGGCAGCAGCTATATGGTCGACGTTCTCCCCTCGGTCCTGAGCGTCCCGTGCCGTGTCGCTTACCGGAGTCAACTCATAGTAGTCGGGCTTGGTCAGCATAAGCTTCCTCAATACACCCGTGGGGTTCTGGTTCCATGCCATGACAAGCTTCCTCCTCTTAAAAACTGGTTTTTGTGGTGCGCCCACGACTATAACAAGCAAAACTCATGCCAACCAGAAAGGTCTCGCCCATGTGCCCGGAAAGTGCGATATTCCTGGAAACTACTTTGCCTTTCGGATTGATGGATTAATCGAGGTAATTCTATATAGCGCATCCAATTCCATATGATATTGAAACGCATGGATTACGGGGACAGGAAGGAAATGTGGTGGGGTATCGCCTGTAAGTTCATTGCCTCAGCCTTTTTACTCCTCCGTTAACAAATCCATTAGGTTATTTTCCAGTACCTGGTTTCGATTAAAACCCTTTAACTGCAAATAATGCTCCGCGACCAGCAATAGCGCTTCCTGGCGCACCGTTCCCACAAGCTCCGTTTCGATTACCGGCACACCGTACCTCGATGCCTCAAGTTTGACTACCTCGAATGTCCTATAAAGAGGCGTCAGTTCATAATCAAACATATTCATAGATACAGCCACTAGATTGCGCTCCCGGTATCTGAGGCCAATAGCCCTAACTGTGCTAAAACCGCCACTGGGCCCCCGCACCGCCTTGGCTATTGTCTTGGCAATTGATAAGTCATCCGTTCCCAAAATTATATTGACTGCCGTCAGTGGACGGGTTCCAGCACTGACGATGACTGCCCCCGCAGTAGGGTGAAGAGCGGCTGGGCCGATATCTGGCGCCCTTCCCGGTAAATGAGCCACTTTCTTCAGGCCTTCGTATTGTCCCTGACGAATGAAATCTAGGCTCTTCCTTTCCGGTTTGCGGGCGTTCTCCCCGCTAAAATAGACCGGCAAATTGATCCTCTCATAAATTTCCCGGCCCAATTCCTCGGCTAGCAGCTTACAGCTTTCGAGACTGATACCTTTAAGCGGGAAAATAGGTATTGTATCCTGGGCGCCTATCCGGGGGTGAACGCCCTGCTGTTCATTCATGTCTATCAATTCAACCGCCCTGGCTGTCATCCTCAGCAGAGCCTCTTTCAGCGGCTGGGGCTCGCCGACGGTCTCTATGACGGTCCGGTTGAAATCAGGATCGGGGTAGTAATCAATAAGCCTGACTCCGGGAGTTCCTTTGAATTGAGCCACCACGGCTTCAATAACTTCCCGCCTGCGGCCTTCGCTGAAGTTAGGAACCGCATGAATATATTGCTGCACAACCTTTGCCTCCTGCTCCTTAACATGAGCTTCCATCTCTTAACCGCCAAGGTACTTCTTGCGTACATTGGGATCGCCGATCATGTCCGAGGCATTGCCCTCCATGACCACGCTTCCGGTCTCCAGGACATAGGCACGATTGGCAATCGCCAGGGCTGCCGGCGCTTTCTGTTCCACCAGGAGGATGGTCACCCCCGAAGCGTTGATGTTGCGGACCACTTCGAAAATCCTTTCGATGATCAGCGGAGCGAGCCCCATGGATGGTTCGTCCAGGGCCAGCAGGACGGGGTTGGACATCAATCCCCTGGCAATGGCCAGCATCTGCTGCTCACCGCCGCTCAGGGTCCCTCCCATCTGCTTCGGCCGTTCGGCGAGCGCGGGAAACAGCTCGAAAGCCCGCTCGAGCCCGTCCCGGATGTCTGATTCCCGGCGCTGGGTATAGGCGCCCATGCGCAGGTTCTCCAGCACCGTGAGCCCGGGAAAGATCTGCCTGCCTTCCGGGATCAGAGAAATACCTTTCCTGACGATGGCATCCGGCGACATGCCGTCTATCCTCGATCCCCGGAAGGTGATGGCGCCTCCGGCAGGCTTCATCAGCCCCATCAGCACCTTCATCGTCGTGCTCTTACCGGCCCCGTTCGCTCCGATCAGGGTGACGATCTCGCCCTCGTTCACCTCGATCGTGATTCCCTTCAGGGCGCGTATCTTGCCATAGCTCGCTTCCAGCTTGTCCATCACCAGCATCTCATCTCGCCCCCTTTCCCAGGTAGGCCTCGATCACCAGGGGATCCTCCTGAACGAAAGCCGGTATGCCCTCGGAGATCTTAACCCCGTGGTCCAGCACCACCACGTGGTCGGAAATCTCCATCACCACATGCATGTCGTGTTCGATCAGGATGATCGTCCGCCTCATCTCCCTGATGCGGGAGATGAGGGAGATCACATCCTCGCTCTCCGAGGGTGTCATTCCGGCGGTCGGTTCGTCGAGCAGGAGGATCTTCGGGTCACTGGCCAGCGCCCGGGCAATTTCCACGCGCCGCTGGGCGCCGTACGCCAGGTTGTGGGCCATCTCGTTCTGCCGATCCAACAGACCGACAAATTCCAGCAACTCCTGGGCGCGCTCCTTCACCCGCTTTTGCTCGTCCCGGACCCACCGGCTGCCGAAAATGATGGGGAACAGGCTGGCGCGCGTCAGGCCGAACTCCCCGACGCTCACATTCTCGATCACGTTCATAGAGCCGAATAA
This sequence comes from Thermacetogeniaceae bacterium, assembly GCA_050013155.1. Classification (GTDB taxonomy): domain Bacteria; phylum Bacillota; class DSM-12270; order Thermacetogeniales; family Thermacetogeniaceae; genus Palsa-1188. Next base: position 7,731 of record JBEKFU010000042.1, read on the forward strand.
CCGGATATTCTGAAAGGTTCGGGCAATGCCCCTAAGCGCTACCTGATCGGGTCGCAGGCCCATGAGGTTGGCGCCCTGAAACAGGATCTCGCCGGCGGCGGCATGAACAGCCCCTGTGATCGAATTGAAAAAGGTGGTCTTACCGGCGCCATTGGGGCCGATGATGGAAACGATCTGTCCCTGCTGCACATCCAGGTCCAGTTTATTGACCGCCGTCAGGCCACCAAATTTGATCGTCACCTGGCGGGCTGATAAGACTGGCGCTGCCACGCCGCTCAACCCCCTATCTCGCTTCGCCTGCGGGCCAATCCCAGGAAGCCCTGCGGGCGGAAGAGCATTAGCAGAATCATCGTCAGGCCGAAGAGCACCATCCGGTATTGGTCGGCATTGCGCAGCAGTTCCGGCGCTAGGGTCAGGATCGCCGCCCCTAGGATGCTTCCGGGGATGCTGCCTATTCCGCCGAGGATCACCATGCACAGGATGGTGATAGACACCATGTAGGTGAAGTTATCCGGGTTGATATAGGTCTGGAAGTGGGCGTAATAGCACCCGGCTATGCCGGCAAAAAAAGCTCCGATTACGAACACGAGCACTTTCATCTCAGTAATATTAATCCCCATGGCCCTGGCAGCCGCCTCATCGTCCCTGATGGCAACCAGCGCCTGCCCGAGCCTTGAGTTCACGATGCGGTACACCACAAAGATCGTCAGGGCCAACAACACCAGCATGAGGTAATAGAATGTGATGTTGTCTCTCAAAACAAATCCAAAGATGTGCGGCTTGGGTATCCCCGGTATACCCATGGGTCCGTTGGTAAGGCCGCTCCAGTTCAAAAAGATCAGGCGGATCACCTCACCGAAGGCAATTGTCACAATGGCGAGGTAATCCCCTCTCAGCCTCAATGAAGGCATGCCCACAAGGAAACCACAAACAGCAGCAATGATGCCTGCTGCAGGCAGGGCCAACCAGAAGGAAAGGTGCAACTGGGTGCTGAGGATGGCGGAGGTATATGCTCCTACACCGTAGAACGCTGCATGACCAATGGATAGTTGTCCCGTATATCCGGCGACCAGGTTAAGCCCCAATGCCAGAATGGAATAGACCCCGACCATGATGATCAATCGCCGGATGTAGTTATCGGTGATGACATAGGGCAGCGCCAGGAGAATAAGCACAATGACCAGCCACATGTATGTCTTATTGATTCTGTTCAAGTTAATTTTTCTCGCAGCAAAGCTTCCAACTGCCTTGAACATATCAGTCAGCACCTCTCTACGATTTCTCGATGATCGCCTTGCCTAGCAGGCCCGAGGGCCGGAGCAGCAGGCACAGGATCAGAATGATGAATGCATAGCCATCGCGGAATCCTGACGAAATATAAGCTGCCCCGAGCGCCTCGGCCAAACCCATCACTATTCCACCGATCATCGCCCCCGGAATACTGCCGATGCCACCCAGAACAGAGGCGGCAAAGGCGACGAGGCATATTTTGAAGCCCATCAACGGATATACGGCGTTGTAATAGATGGCCACCAGCAATCCCGCTATAGCCGCCAGCGTACTGCCCACTATAAAGGTGGTATAAACGATACTATCCACGTTTACACCCATCAGTCGAGCGGTATTCATGTTTTGTGATGTGGCCCGCATTCCCATGCCGAGCCTGGTTTTTTGCACAAAAACGGTAAGAATCAGCATGGAAATTCCTGCCACTACCAGGATGATGATCTGCATGCTGGAAATTTCGGCCGAACCGATACTAAAAATGGTTACCGGGAATTTGATGGGAAATGGCTGGGTGTTCGGCCCCCAGATAAGCATTGCCCCGTATTCCAAGATGATCGAGGAACCGATCGTGGTTAGAAACAAGGATTCCCGGGGAGCGTTAAAAAGAGGTCGATAGGCGTAACGAGCCATGATCAGGGTGATCAGGATGGCCATCACGACTGCAAGCAAGAATGCGGCCGCTACGGGAAATTTTGCGTACAGCAGGAGGCTCAGGCCGGCGAAAGCGCCAACCATGTAGATATCTCCGTGTGCAAAGTTCATCAACCTGATAATGCCATAAACCATGCTGAATCCGATCGCCACCAGGGCGTAGACTGCTCCTATTGTTAAACCGTTCACGACCTGCTGTAAAAACACATCGCTCCCTGCCCTTCAAGTCAATTTATGAATTGGAGAAGGGCGAACCTTTCGTTCGCCCTTCCCTGCTGCTCTTAAGGCTGAATGTCTGCAGGCACAATCTGGCCATTCTTGATCGTCAGAACGATGATGTTCCGGGTGGCATCGTGCTTGTCGTTAAAGGTGATCGGCCCTGCAACCCCCGGAAAGTTCTGTACCCCAGCCAGATACTTCTGAATTCCATCCCTGGTTGGACCATTTGCCTTCATGCCATCCAGGATCATGTTGGTGGCATCATAGGCCAACGCTGCGAAGGTGTCGGAGTCGTGTCCGTACTTGGCTTTGTATGCCGCATTGTACTGGGCAGTCCCCGGAAACGTCCTGTAGGGGCTGTAGTAGCCAACGAACATCACACCCTCAACCGCAGACCCGCCTAACTTCACGAGCTGATCCGAGTTTAGCCCGTCCGGGCCGATGAACTTGACGTCCATTTTCAGTTGTTGCGCCTGCTGAACAATCATCGCACCCTCGGTGTAATAACCGGCAAGAAAGATTAGGTCGGGTTGCGCCGCCTTGATCTTGGTCAACTGGGGAGTGAAATCTCGTGACTGCCCTTCAATGTAGGACTCGGTATCCACGATTTGCGCCCCCAGACCGGTGGCGATGGTCGAAAACACGCTGTCCTGTCCTTTGCCAAAGTCATTGTTGTCATAAAATATGGCTATTTTCTTGGCGCCCAGCTTGGTTACCGCGTACTGGGCAATCTGTGATCCGGCCTGCTCGTCTGTCAAGGAATCACGAAATTCCCATTTCGAACTGCCCGATATCTTGGAGTTGATCGACGAGGTTATGAACGGAATGCCTGCAGCATCATAAATAGGGATTGCAGCCAACGTACATGAGCTGTTCCAGTGGCCAACTACCGCAACGATATCCGGATTCGACGCAATGCGCTGGGCGACATTGGATGCCTCGTCGGGAAGGCCCCTGTCATCCTCGTCGACAAACGTCACCTTCCTGCCATCTATGCCCCCGGCAGCATTGATCTGGTCGACTGCAAGCTGAATGCCCTGGGACTCTACTTGCCCGAATTGTCCCGAATCCCCGGTCATTGGCGCTGCATGGGCAAAAACGATCGGCTTTTTAGATCCTCCGCTACATCCGGCAACAGACAGGATTAACAGCGGGATAAAAATGGCCGCAGCCAACATTTTATACCGTCCCATAACTAATCCCCCTTATTTTGGAATATTAGCAAACTTAATACATCCATTACTTGGATAGCAGCCTTAGACTCTTTCAAACCATTTCATTCTGGCTCCCACCACCTCCTGCTAGTCCATACTGGCTCCCACCACCTCCTGCTAGTCCATAAAAAGATAACTGATACGATTAAAATTAAAGCAAAAATATAGGCGCACCATTTTTAAGAAAAGCAAGAATGATGCCACCCGAAACATTAAGAAATGTATAAAAATTACATTGGATTAAAATAATTATATTGTTTTATATTCGTTCATTTTCGTTCATTTTCATCATTATGCCCATTATAAATGGCATTGTAATATCATCGCCTGTACCCCTATGATAATTCCGGTAGGATAAATTATTTCAGCATGGAATTATCCTGTTTCAATTTGGTTAGCTTTTTGAAAACCATGGATTGACTGACCCCCAACGCCTTGGCTATCTCATATGTAGAATGGTACTTCCCGGCTGCGTTGTTTAAAAGCTGTTCCTCCAGAGCATCTCTTGCCTCGTACCAATTTATAATGCCTGTAACCGCTATGCCTTCGTTTTGTAAGGTCGCAGCATGAAGATGCTCCGGTAAATCGTTTACAGTAATAACGTCACCCTCACTCGTTACAACAACTCTTTCGATAAAGTTTTGCAATTCCCGGACATTGCCCGGCCAGTTGTAGCTTTCCAGCGCTTTGATAGCATCTGTACTAAAGCGCCTATTCTCCCCGTACTTGTTGTTAAACTTCGTAATATAATAATGAATCAGCGGAGGCATGTCTTCCGACCGCTCTCTCAGCGGAGGGATCCGGACGGGCACTACGGCCAGCCGGTAGTACAAGTCTTCACGGAAATTTCCACCCTGGACTTCCTTCTCAATGTTACGGTTGGATGCCGCAATCACACGTACATCAAACTCCCGGCACCTCGTCCCGCCTACACGAGTAACCCGCTTGTCCTGTAATACCCGAAGCAGTTTTACCTGAAGCGCCAAACTGAGCCCGGTAACTTCATCCAGAAACAATGTACCCTTATGAGCCATTTCGATTAGGCCGGCTTTTCCCTCTTTTTGGGCGCCCGTAAACGCCCCTGGTTCATAGCCAAATAGTTCCGATTCAAAAAGGCTTTCCGGTATGGCTCCACAATTTACAGCGATGAAGGGCTCGCCTGCTCTGGGGCTTACGTCGTGGATGTAGCTTGCTATGGTATCTTTTCCAACTCCCGTTTCGCCCATAAGAAGAACAGTGCTATCGAGCCGCGCAACACGACGAGCGGTTTTTAAAACTGCCTCCATTGGAGCGCTACTGCAGATAAAGTTTACTTTAACGTGCTGCGATCTTGTCTCTGCAAGTGCTGCCCGATACCTTTCTGCAAGATTACGAGTTGTCTCCAACTCGGCCTCCAACTCCCTCATTTCGGTGATATCCTTAGATGTGTTGATCACCTTTACCAATTCGCCGGATTCATCAAAAATCGGCCTGGCAGTCACCAACAGCGTTTTACCTGCAGCAGTTTTCTGCGAAATCATGATCGGCCGGTTTTGCTCAATGACCATCCGCGTCGAGGAAGGCACAAATATGCCCATTCTTTCAAGCTCGAATACTGACTTATGGAGAAATTCTTCAACAGGAACACCAAAAATTCGCTGGCAAGAAGAACTGACCTTAAGGGTGATCCCTTCTCCATCAGTAATATGGACCTCATCAAAGCAGCTATCCAGCACTGCCTGCAGTTCCACGCTGATGTCGCTCGCACTTGTGAACTGAGCGGCCCACCCTTCCCGTGCAGACCACTCGGCAATAAAGATCAGGTATACTTGTTTGAATAAGGGACCGCGAATAGAGACCAGCGACGTCCCTATCATTCGCCGGAGAGTTATCGGATCGTCTTCTGCATTCATTAAGGACTCATGCATCAGCGCCAAGAGGGAACGGTAAAAATCGGGGTCATCAATAAGTGAACGAAAATAATCGTTGGCAGCGTTAATCTCCCCGGTCATATTGATAAGCGCCAGGCCGAGCTTAAACTCATTCAATATATCGCCTAAATCCTTAATAATCCCGTACAACTGAGAGCTGGACCGGTTCACGTCAGCAATATCAATGTCTTTCGTGCCATCGTTCATGTCACCCAAGAACTTGCTATGATTAGCCAACTCCATCCTCGTTCCCCTCCGTCTATCGAGGTTTATCGTTCATTCGAGTCCGATCCGGACAACAAAAAGGGTGATGAAGTTACCATGTATTCATATATTCGACAGGCACACCTGGTATCCTCTGCCCTGCCCCGGTCGCCCAATATCAAACAAAAAATAAAAGCTCTTGTCGCTATGGCGACAAAGGCTCGTCGAACTATCGATTGTATGGCTTTTATCAGTTGCGGCTTCCCGCCGCCAACTCCAGGAAGTAACGGTGCAGCCGCAGGTCCCCGGTCAGTTCCGGATGGAAGGTTCCGACCAGCAGGTTGCCCTGGCGGGCCAGGACTACCCCATCCTTGTAGCGGGCCAGCACCCCCACCCCGGGCCCCACCGATTCGATCAGGGGCGCCCGGATGAAGACTGCGGGGAAGGGCTCATCCCCCAGGCAGGGGATCGCCAGTGATGTCTCGAAGCTGTCCACCTGGCGCCCGTAGGCGTTGCGCCGCACCTTCAGATCCATCAGGCCAAGGCGCGGCTGGTCGCTGTCGACGATCTCCCGGGCCAGCAAGATCGCCCCGGCGCAGGTGCCAAAAGCCGGCAGACCCGCCCGCAGCCTCTCCAGCAGCGGTTCCATCAAGCAGTAGTCGCCCATCAGCTTGCCGATGGTGATGCTCTCGCCGCCGGGAATGATCAGGGCATCGATTGCCGCCACGTCTCCCGGCGCCCGCACCTCCAGGCATTCGCACCCCAGGCTTCTAAACGCTGCGGCGTGCTCCCGGAAGGCGCCCTGCAGCGCCAGAACTCCAACTCTCATCACTACCAGCCCCGCACCGCCAGGCGCTCCTCCGGAGTGATGGTGGACAACTCCAGGCCGGGCATCGCCGTTCCCAGCCCCCGGGAGACCTCCGCCAGCATTTTCGGGTCGTTGTAGTAGGTGACCGCAGCCACCACGGCTTTCGCCCGGGCTGCCGGGTCGGAGGACTTGAAGATGCCGGAGCCCACGAAAACCCCGTCGGACCCCAGTTGCATCATCAGGGCTGCGTCCGCTGGTGTGGCCACCCCTCCGGCGGCAAAGTTGACCACCGGAAGCCTCCCCAGGGCGGCGACCTCTTTGACCAGTTCATAGGGGGCGCCCAGGTTCTTGGCTGACGCCATCAGTTCCTCGGGCGGCAGATTCTGCAGCCTCCGGACCTCGCCCATCACGGCGCGCATGTGGCGCACCGCCTCCACGATGTTGCCGGTGCCGGCCTCCCCCTTGGTGCGGATCATCGCCGCCCCTTCGCCGATGCGCCGCAGGGCCTCGCCCAGGTCGCGGGCGCCGCAGACGAAGGGCGCCTTGAACTGGTTCTTGTCGATGTGGTGCGACTCGTCGGCGGGGGTGAGCACCTCGCTCTCGTCGATATAGTCAATCCCGAGGGCCTCCAGGA
>JBEKFU010000043.1:0-14202 GCA_050013155.1 Thermacetogeniaceae bacterium
TTGGATATTCGCGATCTTCCATGAAATTCCTCCTTGCAAGTGAAAACTTTTTAAAATATTTTTTGACTCATTGACTGTTTAAAGAAACATGGTATTTAATGGCTTGCGAAATATGAGCTATTACTAAGAAAAAGACCTTTTTCTGGACAGGCAGACATTCCGTGAAACCAAGCATGCAGACCCGCATCGTTTCGTTGACCAGTAATTTGGTTTCCGGGTCGTTAGCGGGATTGGAATCGATCAATTGCTCTTCAGAACAACCTAGCCTTTCGAGAACTTCATAAACAGGCAGTCTCGCTCTTTGTCTCATGTAATCACTGGCAACATTGATGGTGATGCGATATATCCAGGTAAAAAATGAGCTGTCTTCCCGAGGTGTGAAAGGAACGAAAGGCCCGTAAAAAAGCTTCCTGGGTTATATCCTCGGCATCATTACGACGGCTGGTGAGCCCTTCGTTGGTGAACCCTCCTCTGTTGGTGAGCCCTAAGGCCAGTCTGTATACCTTGACATAGTTGTCGCGGTATAGTTGGTCAAAATGTTCCGTAGATTTTTCAGACTGAGGCAATTGTGTACCCTCTTTCTTAAGACAGATGTGAGCGGCGGATTATCTCCTGTTAGTTAGACTGTTCTAAGAGCAAAAAGTTACAAAATATCAAATAAAAACAACCCACTTGTTTTGGTAAACCCTCTTTTAGATCAGCTCTGCAAATACTCGTCGTTTCCTGACAGATAAGCGTTTCGGTATCCACCACTAATTCCGAACTGAATCGACCAGTCCGGGGCACTCGACCACCAGTTAAAGTTTCCAGTTGACTACCATCGAGCGAGGCAACGAAAAAGAAGGGTGACGCACTTTGCTTGAACGCCAGCCTAAAAAAGAACGTGTTTGGAAATGTCGCAGTAACTGCTCGGTCTTGCCACGTCATCTTACATGGTATTTATACCAGACGAATGAAAGCCAATGTGCAAAGAGTCCGATCATAGCCACTGTTGCTATTGTTACAGCGATGTTCTGCATTAAAAAATTCAACCCTGGCATATTTATTAAAAATGCCAGAGACCAGGTGCAGAGAAATAAAACAAAAAAACCGATGCGGCACGATTTATCTGCAATACTTCGGATTCTTTCATCGGCATTTTCACGCTTCATGCTGTCAGGACCGTCTATCCTGTAAGTGGCGATCAGGTAAATCAACCCAAATGATATGATCGTGGCACCGATTATACTTAAACCGTCTGCTCGACCGACATATAATCCCCGTAAGGCAGCGAAATCGGCGATTAAAGTGAAAACGCTCACCCAGACGATTCGATACATCGGGTTTTTAAACATGTCTTTCATCCTCCTTTTCAGACTCCAACCAGAATATCTCTTCCAGTGGCAACTTAAAATACGAGGCAATTTTTAAAGCGAGAGCGATGGAGGGTTCGTACTTACCGTTTTCAATGGCCAGAATAGTATGCCTGGTGACCCCGAGGGCCTCACCCAATTGTTCCTGGGTCAGATCATTCATTCTTCTCAACAGCCTTAACTTGTTTCTCACCCGGTCCGACTTTTTCACCACCCATTTACAACGTTAAGCTAACATTACATAATGTATAGCATACTTAACAGTGTGTCAAGCAGAATCCTGAAACAAGGATCGACGTTTGCGGCTTTAGACGGGACATAGTCTAAGGAAAAAATCGAGTGGCCTTGCAAACGCTCAATTCTTATTTTCGCCTGGCGAGTGATCGACCTAGTCATGAGTCCGCCGGCGATCTACACTGACAACATGATCCCATATCCACTTATTGTCGGTTTCTCAGGATAAATAGAGGCCCTCGTACTTCTTTTCCTTCTCAGCCAGGCGTTTCTTCCTTTCAGAATCCAGGTTTTTAAGATCCAGTTTGGCCCCCGAGTTAAAGTCTAACGCTTTAAAGAGCAAACCCGCAGGGTTGTGAATCTGTTCTCCCCGTCGCACCTTCGATAATGCAGACAAAGCCGCTCGGTCAACTGCTATTATTGCCCGTTCAATGCTGGCAGCAGCAGCTAGGAAGTCTCGGGCGCAGTCCTCGGATACATTGATGCCCTTGCTCGCAGGTCATTCCCGCTGGATATGTCATCCACTGCTAGCTTGAAACCAGCAGCCCGCACGGCCTCGATAGCCAGCAGAAAACGCGGGAACACACTGCTCAGCGCCGATGCCTCGACGATCTCAATGCAAACCCCTCCCGGCGCCCGCCTTCCAGCAGCAATCGCAACCCCCAGCCTCACCAGCCAGACCAATATTTCAGGCAGGATATTCGCAAAAGCAATGCCAGGAGGCGCCCCGGCCACAGCCATGGAAAACGACATCACATCGGTTTCCCGGAGCCGTCCGCAACGGGCGGCCACATCCAATACTTCCGCCGGCCCCTCGTTATTCGGTCCCCGCAGCAGGGCCTCGTGACCAACTATTTTCTTGGTGACCAGGTTATAGACCGGCTGATACAAGTGCTTTATTTGCATGACGACTCTCCTCTCGCCTGGCTGCCGCTACAATGGGAACCCGGACCGCTGCTGCTCTTCCGTGAACGAGAACGTGAATAAAAGAGCATGTCAGGTCGGACAGGTGGATCGTAACGCGGTAGCCTGCGGTGGTGCGCACCACCGCAAACACGGGATAGGCAGTCTCCACCTGCCCCCTGAATTCCTTGGGATAGTATCCGTCTTTACGGCTGTATTTGGCTGCCACCCGGACGCCGGCAACGATGCCGTAATCCGAGAAATGGACTTCGCCCATATTTCCCGGATCTCCCTTTGAATCTCGCAAAACGCTCAAAGTTAACACCTCTGTTTTCCTTGGATTTGGATACAAAAGTGCCGGACACCCTGAATGATGATGTCCGGCACTCTCTTGTCCTGCATGGCTTCTGTATGTCCGGCACCGCTGTCGGACACTAAAGAAAATCATCGATGCTCACTGAATTGCCAGGTCCTGCCTTACCTGGTCCTGCCTCATGTTCCGCCTTCTTTGCAGGCTCATTCTCCGAAAGATGTTTTTTAACTTCCCCCAGTTCCTGCTCGATCGCCGACAGCCGCGCCCCTATGTCAAGCCACTCTCTGGCCACTTTCGCTCGTGAATGGGGCGGATAGTCATAGATCGGGTGACTTTCCGGAATCCACAGATCCAGTCGTTTCAAGCCTTTGACAGTCATTTCCATACCCCTTTTCAGTAAAACTAATGGATGGCATTACGGAATCCTTAAAACCTGGCGTATTAAGCCTTTAGCAGTCTTTTGAACGCCTCTATTCCGTAATGCCCATCGAATATTCTGCTACTCATTACGTAAAAGGCGCTTATTAAATAGGTTAAAATCCAGTCGTATCAATACTTTAGACATTCCGTAACGACGAGTGCCCCTATTACGTAATAAGAGCCCAAAATGTGCCTCAAGCCCGGTAATATCAAGCAACAGGGCTTTCCGTATTGCGTTTCTGCCCCAGCCTTCCTAGGCCAATCAATTGGGCTGTCACCGGGTCCGGGGGAATCAGGGCGTTTGGGAAGGCAGCCTTGAGATATTTTCGGCAGAGCGCCGTGCCGCCCCCGGCTAAAATCAACACGTCTTCGCTTTCCGGGATGCCGGCCGAATCGACAGCGGAATTAAAGTCAGCTTCCAGCCAGAGACTGGAGATATCTGCAATGATCGCCCGGGCGTGCTGTTCGATATCCCGTTCCGTCATTTGCTTACCCTTCTTCGCCCTCCTGATCTGCAGGGTGCCGTTGTCGGACGTGTCTGAATCCCGCTTTGTAAAATGCTCTTGATAGATTCCCAGGTAGTTCGCTGTCCGGCTGCCGAGATCGACCACGTGAACCTTCTTGCTGCGGAGCCAGGAGTACTTGGGGTTGTCGTTCCCGCTCTCGTCCAGGACATAGTAAAACCAGATGCCGGCCCCTTCAAAAGTTATGTCCAGGTTATCGATAGCAATCGTTCTGGGTTTTCCGTTGTTGACGCTAACCTCGTATTCGCCCAGCAACTGCTTGCGTAAAGCAACCTTGTAAGGGTTAAAGACGTCCTTCGTCCATTGTTTGATGGGGATCGCCGTGATGAATAGATTGGATTGTTCCGGCGCCCTGAGATACGCACCAGTGAGCAGCATGATCAGGGTCTCTGAATTCGCCTTGTTTGCAGTAACCTGTTGACGGGCATAGTTTCCGTATTTGGCCCTCTCTCCAACGCACCACTTGACACCATTGACCATAGTTGTGAAATCACCGTTGTCGTCAAAATCTTCCTGCCAGTCAGATACCCGGAATGGAATGATCAGTTGCCCTGGAAATTTGGCGCTCTCCCTCCCGATGTCAAAGGGAAAAACACTCTCGTACCGCACAAGCATTCCTCCTCATTTTTGAATTAGTCTGCATCCTTACACTTTTCAAAGCCGGACTTCGCAGGCGTTTCGCCTCCGATACTGCCTTAACGGTGCTGTAACCCAATATCAACAGCCAGCATAATTCCACCTTCCTTAGATTGAAATAAAAAAGCTCGGCCATCATGAAAGCGCCGGGCCTAAAAGCTGTTAAAGCGCTTTAAAAAAGCAAGCATCTGCGGTTGAGTGTTCTATATGGGTCGAGGTAAATGAACCCATTTGCAACCTGACCGTTCTAGCAAATTGTTCATTGTTGGTACGGCCTTTCTGAGGTACAATTGACTTATGAAAGTCCGCGAAATTATCCGGTCAATAGAAATAGACGGCTGGTATATGGTTGCCCAAGAAGGCAGCCATCGACAGTTCAGACACCCCACAAAACTTGGGCGTGTAACAATAGCCGGAAACTTGGGTGATGATGTGCCGCCCGGTACTTTGGGTAACATTCTTCGTCAAGCAGGTCTGAAGAAAGGATGGAAATAGGGTGGAATATTTAGTTATCCTCGAAAAAGCCGAAAATAATTGGGCAGCATATAGTCCCGATGTTCCTGGTTGCATCGCTACCGGCAACACTTCAGAAGAAACACTGCAGGAATACCAAGAAGCTTTGCGAATGCACCTCAAGGGTTTGATCGAAGATGGGCTGCCGCTTCCTGAACCTTCTGCAAAAGCTAAGTACGTTAAAGTTTCTTAAACCAGTATTCATCTAGCGTTCACTTTCCCTGGCCGGACAGGTTCGACCGGCGATAAATAGATCAAAGCGCTTGGTGATTAGCTGCCAAGCGCTTTGCTTGATGATTTCCCGGCTGCATTTCCTGAACTGGCAACTTCATATTGTAGTTTATATATCAAAACTACCGCGATCCGCGGTAGTTTTGTTTTCTCGCTATTCTGATGTCCGCTGCAACAGGATTGGTCACATCGGCGGTACCCAGAATGGTTAAAATCCACCTGGGACACAGTTTTCAGGTCGCAATTCTAGGTAACAAAATCGGTAACAAAGCATTTTTTCGGTAACAGGATGGGTAACAAGACTAGGCTAGAACCCTTGATACTGCCTGGATTCTTTCGGACTGTTTAAGACATATCTTTTGCCAAACATTTAATTCTAGAACCCGCCCGGCCTTGGTATGCTTGAATTTTTTTAAAAACGGCCTACTCCCCTTCGTAATAATCGATGTAGAGTTCCCGGCCGCCCACCAGCTTGATGTTGACGCCGGAGCAGGACGGGCAGATAAATTCGTAATCCTTGATCTCGTAGCGGTGCCAGCAGTCCTTGCACTCGCCCATCACCGGCTCCTCCCGGATCTCCAGCACCGCGTCATCCTTGAGCAACGGCTCCTGCTGCCGGATGACCTCGAAGGCGAACTGCAGGGCGTCGGGCACGGCCATGGTCAGCTTGCCGATCACCAGCGCCACCCGGCTGATCTGTTTGATGTCGTTCTCAGCGGCGCTGGCCTTGAGTTGCTTGACAACGCCTTCCACCAGCGAATACTCGTGCATGATCCACCACCTGCTCAATATGTCAAAACACGATCATTGTAAGTCAATATACTCCAATCCGCAACCCCGCAGGCTTAGGTAGTCCTAAGCTCCGCTGGCGGGGCCAACCTTGACGGTGATGCCCGGCACCCCGCCCGGCTTGGCAGGCGGCTGATTTTCAGGCGTTGCTTTTCCGCTGGTATAAACAGACTGATCCTCGGGGTAATCGGGCACCTCGATCACCGCCATCGAGGGCGCCGGGCCCAGAAATTGGGACAGGGTCTCCAGCGAAGCCCTCAGTTTCCCCCACCCCGAATCCCGCAGTTGCGCCCTGAGCGGCCAGCCCGCCTTACGAATGCTGTCGCAGAAGCTGTCCAGGGATGACCGGTCAGCAGCGGTTGTCTGCCCCGCGTCCAGGCGCTGGGCAGACGGAAGATAGACCGCATCCAATCGCGCCTGCAGTTCGCCCATACTGCCGGCAACCGCTGCAGGATCCCCGCTGCTCAGCGGCGCCAGTTGGGCGGCGGCGGCGGATGCCTCCCTGGCCTGCAGCAGGCTCTTGTAAAATGCCATGCGGAAGCTCGGGTCATTCCAGTTGGTCTGGTTGGTGTCCAGATACACCGCCGAGTCCAGTTCGGCCAAGGCAGAATCGACGTCCGTCCTCAGGGCGTTCAGGGCATCACTGTTTAATGACCGCCGGCGCAGGGCCTGTCCGGCGTTGAAGACGAGAGAAATCACTACTACCAGGCACAGCCCCAGGACCAGCCAGCCTTTTTTGTCTATTCGCATTAACGTACCTCCCCGTCTTCAAGTTCTGAAATGAGCAATATGATGACCTACATTTATTTCACTATTCAATCCCATAATCCTGCTGACTGCCTGTATACGTTCGACACAATCTTTCCACTCATCACTCATCACTCATCACTCATCACTCATCACTCAGCACTCATCACTCAGCACTGTAATTTTGTGCTTGCCGGCCCTGTTCAACTGGGTCTTGGCTTCAGTGGGGGATTGATACCCCAACTGAAGCTTAGAGCCAGTTAATACAGTGACTAGCCCCTCTTATGCCGCCGCTATTTTGAAGCGGCGGTATTAGAGGGGGTTGTCATCTGTGGTAAATTCCAATATAATTGTTTATGGGTTTGTAAAAACTTAATAAACGGTAGGATGGGAGGATGGAGAGTTGATTTTGCTGTTATTTTGACCCTGTTGCCTGCTGTGGTCATTTTTTATTTGAAGACCAAGTTTCGGGCACAGGATGTCGGGGACAGGCTCCGGGAAACCATAATTATTCAAGGGAGGGGTTAAGATGACTAATCATGAAGAGTCCGTCCAAATGGACGGCTACCGCTGGGTAATGCTGACCTTATTCGTGCTCATGTCTCTGTTTATCTGGGCCGCCTGGTTCGCCCAGGCTCCGCTCCTGGAAACCTATTGGGGCAAGGTCTTCCACATCGGGGCGGCCACCGGCAACCTGCTGCTCTCGTTGCCCGGTCTGGTGGCCATCATCCTGGGTGTTTCCACCGGCCGCTGGGCAGACACCTTCGGCACCAAGAAACTGCTCGGTATCGGCGCTATCTGTGCCCTGATTGGCTTCGGGCTGCGGCCGCTGTTCATGACCTCATTTGCAACCCAGGCTGTTTTGACCACCATCGCCGGCTTCAGCATCTGCTGCCTGACGGCCTGTCTGGGTCCCTTGATGATCCAGTGGTTCGGCCACCAGAACGCCCACACCTACATCGGCATCGGGGCGAGCTCGTTCTTCATCGGCGGCGGCCTGGGCATCATCGTCACCATCGCCCTGCTGGGCCCGCTGCGCATCACCGGCGCCTTCTGGCTTTACAGCATCCTCATCCTGGTCATTACCGCACTGTGGTGGATCCTGGCCCGCCAAAAGGAGACCGGCCCGGTAACGGTCAAGCCCTCGTTTGCCAGTGAATTCAAAACCGTCATGCAGGCGCCTTCAGCCTGGATCAACCTGGTTGCAGCCCTTTTCCTGGGGGGCGCCACTGTCTTTGCCATAGGATTTTTGCCTGGTCAGATGGCGGTGGCCAACAAGCTGACGCCGGCCCTGGGCGGCACTATCGCCGGCCTGTTCCCGATCGCCATGGGCGTTGGCCTGATCTTGCTGTCCTCTCTGGCCGGCCGCTGGGGCCGCAGGGTTACCGCCCTGATTTTCTTGGTCATCACCTTGATCGTCTGGCTGGTCTATTTGAGCAGAGCATCGTGGGGTATCGGCGCCCTGATCCTGGTCGCCATTCTCTTCGGCCTCTTCTTCGAGGTTCCCTGGACTCTGGCCTTCTCCTTGCAGGAGAGCATGCCCGGTGTCACCCCGATCAACATGGGCGTGGCAGCCGGCGCCTACACGGTTGGCACCAACTTAGGCGTATTCGTTCTGCCCCTCATCATGGGGTCGTTTGTCGATCACTTCGGACTTCCCGGTGGCAGTTGGTCACTTTTCGTTGCCTTGTTGGTGGCCCTGATCGCCCTGTTGATAGTCAAGGAAAAGAAGGCCTGAAGGGAACACCGGAAACATGCTTGAAAGCCCCACGTCTTACCAGGGGTTCAGTTCAAACCCTCAACTGCGCGAACGGTTGGGGGTTATTCTTTTTGCTTGCCCAGATGCTGGGTGATCGCCTCCACTACCCGCTCCCGCGCCCGGGGTACCGCCGCCTCCACCTCCGGGGTCAGGCCGACGTGGAAGGGCTGCTCCGAGAGGATCTCCACCCCGATGACAGTCAGTTGGGCGGGCAGCCGCCCCAGCAGCCGCCCCAGTTCCACGGCGTCGATGATGTTCACCCCGTGGGACGAGACCGGCATCACGTCCCGGGGAGGCAGAAGGGAGGCGTCGAAGCTGTGGACCGTCCCCGGGGCGGCGCCGCTCTTGACCGCATCCACTATGATCACCCGGTCCGCCCGGTCCCAGAGATCAAGCAAATTGAGGCCGGGGGTACCGGCCTCAATCAGTTCCACTCCGTCGGGGAGCTTAACTTCATCCAATTCCTTCAAGCTCCGGATCACCTGCAGCCCCACGGCGTCGTCTGACGCCCACTCGTTGCCGCAGCCGATGACGAGCAGATCAGCCTTCATTCACTACTTCTCCCTGCGCAGGTTGACCTTGATGGAATGGGTGGCGCAGGACTGGCACGGGTCATAGTTCCGGACCATCATCTCGCACTTGAGGGTCAAGTCCTCGTCCGACAGGTCGAGCAACTGTGGCACGAAGGCCTTGAAGTCGGCCTCGAGGGAGGCGATGTTCCGGGCGGTCGGGGCGATCAGGTCGTACTTCTGGATGATGCCGTTCTTGTCGACCCGGCCGCCGTGCATGGCGCTACCGCGGGCCGCCTCGACCACGGCGTAGGACTCGCCGGCCTTGTACTCGTACTTGATCTCCTCCAGCTTCGGCTCGCCGAGCACATCGATCAGCTCGATGGAGGCATCGATGGAGTGTACAAGCTCCAGCGCCCGGGCGACGATGCTGAAGTACGGCAAGAAGCACGGCACCGAGAAGCCCACCTCTGCGGCGATCTTCCTGGCGTCGGCGGACATGGTGCCGAAGTTGTTGTTGACCCGCATCAGCGGACCTACGGCAAAGATGCCCTTGCCCTTGATGGTGGCGTGCTTGCAGTTGCAGCTCATCACGTGCTTCTCGAGGATCCAGATCGGGTATTCCTCATCCGGCACGTCGAGGCCATCATTGGAGTAGAGCCGGCCCTCGTTGATCGGGTAGCGCTTGGGATCGTACAGGGAGACGTACTCGGCCTTGCGCTCCAGCTTATTGTAGGGCGCGACGTTGCCCAACTGGACGACCAGCTTCACAGTCTCGAAGGCAAACTCCTTGGCGGCCTTCAGGCGCTCCTTGAGGGCCTGCAGGGTGGCCTTGGACGGCACGGCGGTGAAGCCGCCGAGCACCGAGGTGCGGTTCTGGATCTCGTTGCCGCAGATGGCCACGATCATGTCGTTGCCCAGGCGCTTGAGCCCGAGGGCCTTGCCCACGATCGGCAGCAGGTCCGGGTTGCCGGCCATGGCGACCACGCTCTCGAAGCCCACGAAGTCGGGGGCGGCCAGGCAGTACACGTGCAGGGCATGGCTCATGATCCAGTCACTGTAATGCATCAACTCACGCAGCAGCCTGGTCTGCTCGCTGACCTTGATCCCCATCGCCCGCTCCATCGAGCGTAGCGAGGCGATGTGATGGGCGTGCGGGCAGATGCCGCAGATGCGCTGGACAAGCTCCGGCGCCTCCTCGACTTTGCGTCCGATCAGGAAGGCCTCGAAGAACCTTGGCGGCTCCCAGACCTCCCAGGCCGCCTTCTTGATCTCGCCGTTCTCGCCGATGACGATATCCATCGCCCCGTCGCCTTCCATGCGGGCGAGGTAGTCTACATACAATCTCCGGTCGCTCATAGCGCAGCCTCAGCTCCTTTGCTAAACTCCGGCGTGTTCCCCGCATACTTGCGGAACTTGCGCACCACGTCGTCCTTGGACAGGCCGAGGTCTTCCATAAACGTCTTGGCCAGAGAGGCCGCGTTGCAGTCGTTGGCAGGTCCGCGGCAGCCCTCGCACTGCCTGTTCAGACTGGGACAGAGAGCGCCGCAGCCGGCAGCGGTGACGGAGCCCATGCAGGGCTGGCCCTTGCTGACCAGCAGGCAGACGTTCTCCTTCAGCTTGCACTCATTGCAGACCGGGTGCGGGCGGAACAGCGGGTCCTCGCCCTTGAGGGCTCTCTTGACCAGCTCGACAAACTCGCCCAGGTCATAAGAGCAACCGCGCAGGTAGGCGTCCACCTTGACGTAGAAGTCGATGGCCTTGGCCGGGATCGAGGCCAGGAACGGATCGTAGATGTTTTCCGCGTAGACCGTCTTGGTCAACTGGTCCTGGGTCATTCCCGACCAGTTCTTGATCGAGGGCACGCCGCCGGTGCAGGCGCAGGCGCCCATAGCCACCACGATGGCGCATTCCTCGCGGATCTTCTTGAGTTCCAACACCTCTTTCGGTGTGGTGACCGCACCCTCGACAAAGCCGATGGTGTACGGGCCGTGGTGGTTGTCCCGCTTGGCCATGACAAAATACTCAATGTCGATGACGGAGAGGACAGTCAGCAGCACCGGCTCGATGTTGATCACGTTCAGCAGGCAGCCGGCGCAGGAACTGAACTTGAAAAACGCGACTTTCGGGTTCGCCAATGATCACACCTCCTTATAAGGCCGCTTCGGGCAGGCCTTGGATGTCCGCTAACTTGAATACGGGGCCGTCCTGGCACACGAAGAGCGGGCCGATCTGGCAGTTGCCGCACTTCTTGATACCGCAGCTCATGCGGCGTTCCAGCGACACGTAGATCTGCTCCGGACTCCAGCCCCGCCCCAGCATGCCCTTCACCGCGAACCTCATCATGATGTCGGGACCGCAGGTGATCATGATCGTGTTGTCGGGTTTGGAGGACATCTTGTCGAACAACGTGGTGACAACACCGACGTGGTGACCCCACTCCATCCCCATGCAGTCGTCGACGCACAGGAGCAGCCTGGAGTTCGGAATCTTGCGCAGGTCATCGAACTCGTCGGTAAACAGCATTTCCTTCGGCGACCGGGCCCCGTAGAGGATCTCCAGGGCGCCGTACTGGTCGCGGCGGTTGGCGATGTGCTTGATCGTCCCCATCAGCGGAGCCAGGCCGACACCACCGACGACTACCAGCACGTTCTTGCCCTTCATCTCTTCCACCGGCCAGCCAACCCCGTACGGTCCGCGGATACCCACGATGTCACCGACCTGCAGCTTGTCCAGAGCCTTGGTCACGTTGCCGACGGCACGGATGGTGTGATCAAGCGAGCCTTTCCCATCGGCGCAGGAACTGATGGAGATGGGCACCTCGCCGATGCCGAAGATGCTGATCTCGTTGAAGACGCCGTTGCCGTAGGCATACTTCTCCTGCACGGCAGGATCCACGAATGAGAAGGTATAGGTCTTGTTGTCATAGTTCTGCTGCTTGATCGCAGCGATCTTGGCCGGCTGCGGCTCCCACGGGCTGGTCTCCGGGGTGACCTTCTTATCCGGCGGGGTGTAGAGCTTGACTGCCTTCTCCTCGCCCGGATTGTCCCTTAAATCTGCCATCACCTCCACCGGATCGATGGCCGCCACACAGTAGGTGGCACAGCGCCCGCACCCTACGCAGCCGGGGGACCCGTCAAACTGCTGCGCAAAGTAGGTCAGCTTGTGATATAGGCGCTGCTTGATGCGCGCCGCCCGGTCAGGACGGAAGATGTGGTCCAGGGCCACCCGGGAGAACTCCAGGTACTGGCAGGAATCCCAGTCCCTCGGGCGCTCGCCGGCAGCCAGGCTGAGATCGACCTGGTCCTTGACGGCAAAGCAGAAACAGGTCGGGCAGACGTTGGTGCAGGACCCGCAGGCCAGGCACCTCTCCTTGAGTTCTTCCCACACCGGGTTATCGACATTCTGGTGCATGAACACGCCCAGGTCGCCGGTGTCGATGTGCCGCTTGATCTTCTCCTGGGAAGCCCGCAGGGCCTTGCCCTTGGCGATCCGGTCGGCATCACCCGCTGGGGCCAGTCCGGCCGCCAGGGCCTTGCCGGCATCGCTGCCCACGCAGACGACGTACTTGTCGCCGATGTCGGTGAGGGACAGGTCAAAGCCCGAGTCCATGCCCGGCCCGGTGTTGAATGAGGAGCAGAAGCCGTTGGCGCAGGGCTCGGTACAGTTCAGGCCGACGATCACCGTGCTCTCACGGCGGGCCTTGTAGTAGGGATCGGGATAGGTCCCCAGGAACACCTTGTCCAGGCTGAGCATGCCGTTGACGTCGCAGGCATGCACTCCGAACAGGACCTGCTTCCCAGCCGGGGCAGGCTCTCCGGTCTTGGTCGCCGGCCCGCTGAAGGTCATTAGGGTCTCCTTCGGCGGCGCCAGGTATTTCTTATGCGGCGGCAGAATGGTGGTATCATAGTCAAGGCGTAAATCGGCGGCAGAATCGATTGGCGCAAAGACAAACTCTGGGTCCTTGGCGACAGGCCCGATCACTTCGTAGCCAGCCTTTAACTTCTCCACAAAACTGCCTAAATCTGCTTTCGGGAGAACAAAAGCTTCCACTAGCAAAATACACCTCCCACAAGAAATTCTTTTGGTACTCCAAAATCTGAACTTGCGGTATTTGTTTTACAAAACCCCTCCCCTCATTACAACCAAACACCATTACAAACTTAGGGAACCATGCCAACCCTGACGGGTGTTTCAACACACGCCACACCCGCCAGGCATCCGCCCGTGCGGGGGGCGACCGCATAAAAACACCAAAAAGAAAAAACTGGGTGGAGAGACAAAACCCCCCATAAAGCGCGTGAAAAGCACACTTCAACTATTAGATTACTTCTACACCCAGCGCAAAAAGTCCTCTTGATGCCTAAAAATAATTGAAGGAGCTTATTTTTTCGCTTCGACATATCTGGCCGAAATCCTTATGCATCTCTATAATAAAAGGGTAAGAAGCATGGGTAGTCATCGCGGTAAAATGTGATGTGAGAGGAGGGAACCGGTTGATCACCTGTATCGGCATATCCTGCAGCCCGCGGCGCCGGGGCAACACCTCCCTGCTGCTGGAGCAGGCCCTCGAGGGAGCGGCCCGGGGCGGCGCCCGGACGGAACTGATCACCCTGTCCGACTGCAGCTTCAAGCCCTGTCAGGGGTGTAACACCTGCAGCAGGGATGGGGAATGCATCCTCAAGGATGATATGCAACAGATCTACCAGAAAATACTTGCTGCCGACCGGTTGATCCTGGCCGCCCCGATCTTCTCCATGAACCTGAACGCCCAGGCCAAGGCACTGATCGACCGCAGCCAACGCTTCTGGGCCACCAAATTCATCCTCAAGCGGCCGGTCATCCCCGACGCCGCGGCCAGGCCGAAACGGGCCGGGATCTTCCTCTCGGCCTGCGGCACTGCCTTCCCGGATATGTTCGACTGCGCCGTAAAGGTTGTCCGCTACTACTTCGACATGCTGGAGATAAAATATGAAGGCGGCCACTTCTACTGGCGGATCGATGCCAAGGGCGCCATCAGAAACCACCCCACCGCCTTTCAGGAGGTCTTCGAGGCAGGACGGCGCCTGGTCTCCCAAGGCTAAAAAACGATTGTTTAAAGTGCGCCTGTATTGTTTGCCACAGATGACTACCCGCTCTAATGCCCCCGCTTCTCTGAAGCGGTGGGCGCCCGTATCCGGGCTAACGCCCGGCCTGAACGCCGGCTCAAGGCTCCGCCTTGGCTGAAAGCCCGCCGGCACACCGGGAAAACGGGCACACAGGTAAGAGCGGC